>JAIRTN010000117.1 GCA_031254905.1 Coriobacteriales bacterium | reverse complement strand
AACCTGCCTAAGACCGTCAGCGAGTTCGGCACGACGAAGGAAGAAATCTTTGTTTCCTACGAAACTCTCAAGGAAAAATACGGCAAGGACATCGAGCGCATTCCGCTCGGCGCCATCGGCATCTACACCTACGCCGACCGCCTCAGAGTGGGCCTCCAGCAAATCATGGCTGGGTCGCGCTGCATGAATCTGAACTCCATCACCCGCGACAACCTTATCGCGTTGACGCCCGAGGCCGCTCAAGTCTCCGGCATCACCTATGTGATGGACTCCTTCCGCGAGCAAGCCTTCGAGATTATCAGAGGGTAAGAAAACTTCTGTCTCCCTCATTCCGTCATTGTCGGGCTTGACTTGACAATCTAGTCCGCCGGTTTCGACCCGCAATCACTCGACTAGATACCCGGGCCAAGCTCGGGTATGACGGAGGGGGCGATGGGGTATGCTGACGGGGTATGCTGACGGGGCATGCTGGGCTTCGCAAAGTGCGTCACTTCTCAGAGTGCGCTATTATGTGAAAGTTCGTAAAAATTGTCTTACGACAAATAATCGGCGCATGTATCCCATGCGACGAGAGGGAAGTTGATTTTGTGTGCTTCCCGAACAGCTGGCGATGGATGTGTTACCGGTTTTGACAGGAGGAAATCCGGCTCTAGCCGGCGTGATTTCTATGCCTTCTCTACTAGTGCATAATGTCTGTTTGGGGCTTGTTGCCTTTGTCACGACGCTTGCACTAGGGCCTCTCATTAAGAAACTCAGCGTGCGGCTCAATGCCATCGACTATCCCAGTGAGCGACGCGTCAATGACTACCCCGTTCCGCGTTTGGGTGGTCTTGCCCTTTTTGGAGGACTGCTTGTCGCCATGGTTTTTGAGGCGATTGGCGAGCATTTCTTCGATTGGCGGGGCTTCTTCGATACAACCAGCCTGCAAAACATCAACTATCTCGGCGTGATGGCCGGAATTGCCTGTATGGTGGCGGTGGGGGCCATTGATGACGTGAGGGGGCTGTCGCCGAGGCTCAAATTCGTGGGACATATTATCGCCGCTTCGATCATCGCTGCCTCGGGCGTACTTCTTTCGGGAATCACCAGCCCTGTTGGAAACGACTTCATCGATTTCAGCTGGCTCGCCTATCCGCTCACCATTCTTTATCTCGTTGCCTTCGCCAACATCATCAATCTTATTGACGGGCTCGATGGTCTTGCCGCCGGCATAGTGACCATTGTTGCCATAGGCCTGCTGTTCGTCGCGTTTTCCAAAGGACGTTTGGAGGCGATGATGTTTGCTGTTATCGCCATTGCCATCTGTCTTGCCTTTCTGCGTTACAACCGTCATCCCGCCTCTCTGTATATGGGTGATTCCGGTGCGCTCATGCTCGGCACTCTGCTGGGAATCATTTCGCTCGTCGGCGTCATGCGTTCTCCAACGCTTATCGCCTTGAGCATGCCCATCGTATTTGCGGGGGTTCCCGTTTTAGACACGCTGTTCGCCATCATTCGGCGTTTTAGGCGCAGACGTCCCTCGTTTTTGTTCGACATGGACCATATGCACCATGTCATGCTGCGCAACAATGTCCCCCAACAGCAGGTGGTACGTATCATCTGTGTTTGGACCGCCCTGCTGACCGGGGGCGGCATGGCTATCTCCAGCGCCCACGGTATTATGGTCTATGTGCTGTTCATACTCCTCGCGCTCATATCGGCGCTCATGGTATGGAGGCTCGGCCTGTATGCCTCGGTGCTGCGCCACCATTACAATCCCCGCGAAAAACAAAAGCCCTCCACCCCCACCACGGATGTCGAGTCGTCTCAAGCCTCGGGCGTAAATACCGGTAACAAGTAAAAAATGAACGAGTAAAGAGCCGAAACAATCTTGCTCACGGTTTACTGCGCTTCGATTTGGGTTTTTTTATGCTCGATGAGGGCAATCAGCTCCTGTTTCTTGCGCGTTGAGGTCTTCTGATAGATATGGCTGATGTGTGTCTTGATGGTACTTTGTGAGATACAGAGCGTCGTCTCGATAAGTGGCTGAGTGTAGCCAGCGGCAAGCAGTTGTAGCACCTCGCCCTCCCTCTTAGTCAGGCCACATTGCTGGGAGAGAGCCTCGCAGACCAAGGTTGTGTTGTCCTTTGTGGATGAGACGTCTGTCACGAGCAGGCTTTTCGAATTGCTCCGTATGATAAGTGCGGCACTCATCAGGGTTGCGAAATAGATGAGGCCTATGAATAGATATTCTTGAATAGCGATAAACAAGGCGATGTCCTCGACTAGATTGAGGAATACGATGCCCGCAATCACCCCGACCGTCCAGCTGGCAAAGACCACGCTCTCACTTGTGAACACCAAAAAGGCGGCACGCATCCCCAAGAGGGTCTTGTAGATGGGAATCTGCATGATGCTGAGTATGTACCACGAGAGCAGAGCAATAACGATGGCAATCTTTGCGACGGTAGAAACTCCACTTCCCACAAACGGGGGTGTCATCAATCCGATGCCGATGAAGGGTAGTATCGGGAAATACTTGCGCGTGAGGTGCAAGGCGAAGGATCTGTTTACGGAAAGGATGATGAACAGCGCGAGTGAGAGGACCGCAACTCCCATTGCCAAAATATCAGTAAGTATGCCGGGAAAGGCATCGGCCCAAGATGAGGGGATGCGAAGCATCAGGGCAAAGCCCATGATAAGCCCGTTGATAACGCGGATTCCGTAATACTCGATAGTATCCGCCATTCTTCTTTGCAGTGGTACGGGCGCGCCTTCCTCAGTATGATCGTTGACGAAAAAGAAAGAAAGAAGGGAGACGAGTGGCAGGATAAAGAGAAAAAGGGAGTTGTCGCCTTGGAGCAGACGGATGGAGAGGAGAAAGAGGGGGATCGCGAGGAAAAACGAACAAGTGAGAATAGTTTTAAGTTCAAGGCTATCGAGGTGCGCAAGACGTAGACGCCAGATCGTGATGACCGACACTCCGAGCAGAGCGCCGACGATGGAGCTAGCGAGTTCGAAGTACAGGCTGATGCTTGTACCGCCGACCAGCAGAGCCCCGGTATTGTTGAGGACGAACTTGGAGTACACCAATATGCTCTGGTGGGCAAATAGCAGTATGACACCGGCAGATGCGACGAAGCGAAGCGCACGTGGTTTGATGAATAGAAATGAAAGGGCGCTCAAGGCTATGAAAATCACGGTCCACGTGAGTGGGGATGTGAGAGGGAAGATGGAGCTGGGGCCATTTGAGTTTGGAACAGCATGAAAAACCCATGCCCAGTAACAGGCCAAGCCAAGGGACATCGTCGCGTTCATCGATCGTTGCGCGATCTTATCAGAACTCATCATCGCATTATCCTATCTTTCCCTAACTCTAATTCTATCGTACTTTTCGTAGGATATGGTCCAATTTATTCCCTGTAAGGTCGTGTTAGGCGGAGAAAGAGGGCTGATATTTTCCCATTTCAGAGGCAAGATGGGCCCACAGACACAAGAGCTGAGACAGAATCAAATGTTTCGGAGGATGCTTCTTCGCAGAGGTTTTCTATCCTGTGCTCAATAGACTTCGGTAAACCAACAAGAAAGGGGTCACCAATGTTACAAGAGGAAAGACTGTCCAGACGAGGGTTTGTGCAGGGCGCTCTCACGGGAGGTGCTGCTCTGCTTGCCACAGGAGCCCTTGTTGCCTGTAGCAACAATTCCCCGTCGGAGAATACGAATACCGGCGATGAGCGTGTGTGGGATCGCACCTTCGATGTGGTCGTCGTTGGCACTGGCTTCGCGGGGCTTGCCTCTGCCGTTACTGCGGCGGACAAGGGTTCCAGCGTGCTGGTGGTTGAGAAGGCTCCCGAGACTGAGGCCGGTGGCAACAGTCGCGTCTGTGCTCAGGCGGTGTGGACTCCCCGGGATGTGCCGGTCGCCGTAAAGTACTTTAAGGAAATCACCCAGCAAGAACACCTCGGCGATCTCAGTGACGCGGTTATTGAGGCCTTTATCACCTATTCCAGCAATAACCGTGAGTGGCTGACCGATGTCATTGATATTCCCGTTAAAACCTTATCAACGGCCGAGTATCCTGCGGCGCCTTCTGCCAATGAGGTAAAAAACGAGGGAACAACCGTTCACGAGGACGGCTTGGGATCCCAGCGCATCTGGCTTGCCATCATGGAGGCGGCTGTGGCGAAAGGTGTCGAGTTCGCCTATGAGACACCCATGACCGACCTCGTTTTCAATGGGGTCGACGAAGTTATCGGCATCAAGGCTAAGGCTTCGGGTAGCGAGATTAGTATTGCCGCCAAGAAAGCTGTCATCCTCTGCTGTGGTGGTTTTGAGTTTAATGAAGAAATGAAGGCGAACTATCTCCAGTTCCCCTCACTGGCATGGGGTACCCCGCACAACACAGGTGACGGGCACAAGATCTGTATGGCTTATGACATCGACTTCTGGCACATGAATTCCGCGACGCCGGGTACCCGCATCGGTATCGACATGGCGGAAATCGACCCCGCGCGCAAGAATCAATCGCTCGACTTTGAGTTCTCTCGTGGCAGTGGTTATCTGTGGCTCGACAAATACGGCAAGCGTTTCATGAACGAGGCGCGTCCCTATCAGCATGGCTACGGACGTAACGCCGTCTTCTACAACGATTCGCTGAAGATGGAATGGCCACGGCTTCCCTTCTGGCAGGTCTTCGATACCGAGGAGACCGCACGTCTCACCGCTGGTGGTTCCGGTTGGCTCACCAATATCGACAAGATTGTTGTGAGCGAGGGTTTCGAGCGCGAGCTTGCCGCTGGTGTAATCGTAAAGGCCGAAACCGCGGCTGAACTTGCCGCTCAGATGGGCAGCGATGCGGCGGTGGTCGAAGGCAGTATCAACGCCTTCAATGAGGCAGCGACATCGGGCAGCGACACTGCTTTTGGGCGCCCCGCTGACAACATGCGTCCTCTCACCCCGCCCTACTTCGCAGCTCGTGTGTATCCGGTTATGGTGAACACCAATGGCGGGCCTCGTCGCGACGAGAAGGCGCGCATCCTGCGCACCAACGGTGAGCCGGTCAAGCGCCTTTACAGCTCCGGCGAGTTCGGTTCCGTCTGGGCATGGTATTACCAAGGAGCCGGTAACGTTACTGAGTGCCTCGCCTTTGGAAGAATTGCAGGAGAGCAGGCGGCAGCCCTCGAAGCCTGGGCATAAGCCTGTAATACAAAGAAGTACCGAGACCAGATATCCGCCTCCCTCAATTCCGTCATACCCGGGGCACGCCTGAGTATGACGGAATTGAGGGAGGCGTGTCGCCATACGCAAAAGTGTCTCTTATGTCACGTCTGGGTATGACGGGAGGGTGGGGAGACAGGTGGGCTCGTTTTTATCCCCATTCTTCCTTACTCAGTATGTGAGGGGAGTTCTTGCAAGAGGGCTCCCCTGCTGGTTTTTCGTTTGTTCGTTTCTTGCTACGGCTTGGTTACTTTGGCGATATTGTCTTGTGGGTTAGATTATAATGTGATAACTACATTCGCGTTTTACATGACAATGCGGGAACCTGTGACGAGGCTTTCGCGCGATAACGATGATGTTGAGAAAGATTCCGGAGATATGAGAGAACAAGAAAGAAGCAGAAGGACTGCGCAGCGTCCTTCTTCGCAAACAGCGTCCCTGCGGGCGGCGAGCCATGCTGTTGGCGCCTCTGGTGGCCATGGCCGTGGGCACAGGAGGGACGATGAGCGGGATGCGAGGGATGAGAAGAAACTCAAGACGTGGAAGAAGGCGCTTATCATCAGCCTTGCGGCCCTTGTGGTACTTGTTCTTGCGGCGGTGGCGGTGGTGTTTACCTATATTGGCTCACTCGATAGGAAGTTAGCCATGGACCCCATTGAGTTGGACGATCTTCAGCAGGTGACGGTGCCGCAGCCTTCTGACCCCAAGGAGCCCTATTACATTCTCGTGCTGGGTTCGGATGCGCGGCAGCAGGGCGCGACTTCGCGCTCGGATACTATTATGCTATGTCGTCTCGACCCCGAGGCCAACAGTGCGTCGATACTCTCGATTCCTCGTGATACCAAGGTCGAGCTTGCGGGGCGCGGAACGCAGAAAATCAACGCCGCTTTGGCTTTTGGTGGCCCCGCGGGCGCGGTTAAGGCCGTTTCGGACTTTGTGGGTGTGGAGATTGCGCATGTTGTGCTGATAGATTTTGAAGGCTTTGCAGACCTTGTTGACCGCTTGGGCGGCGTTACAATCAACGTACCTGCCTACAGTACCTATGAGGGCATTGAATTGCAGCCCGGCCTCCAAACACTCAACGGGGCTCAGGCGCTTGTCTTTGTGCGCGACCGTTACAGCTATGCTCTGGGAGACTTCCAGCGCGCCGCTAATCAGCGCACGCTTCTCAAAGCGATCGCTCGGAAAATCATAGAGGCGCCCGCCAACGAGATACCCGGCTATGTTAACAGCCTCGCCGAATGTACAACCACCGATTTGACGGCGAAGGAGCTTATCGACCTTGCCTTGAGCTTTAGGGGCATGAATGTCGATGCCGATATGTATACGGGGCAGGTACCCTCGACGACGGGTATGATTGGCAACGTCTCCTACGTTCTTACCAAGGAGGAGGAATGGGCGGGGGTACGTGAAAAATTCGTGAATGGGGTTGTGCCCTTTGTTGACGAGAGCAACCAGCCGGCGGTTGTTGAGTGAAGTTTGAGGGTGAGCAGTTGGTGCCTGCTTGACTGCTTGATTATCGGTCAGTTGGCGGTTGTTGAGCGAGATTATTGAGTGAGGTTGCTAAGTGAGGTTGGGGGACGGAGAGAAATCTTCGGTAATCGCGTTCCCACAACAGGCAGAAAGCCGTTACAATGAATGTGACGCTTCCCGGGAAGGCTGTTCACGTAGTACCTATGTAGAAGCGAGACCGTTTTGGAACATCTGGTGTGCGAAACCGGGAGCCACCTTACAGAAGGGAGAACCTAGTGAGCGACGAGTTGGATGTGCTTCTTCGTGAAGTCGACAGGAAGAAGGCTGAGTTTGGCCTGCGACCGCCGCTCGCTCCTGATGCCGATGAGGCATATCAGGAGCGATTCTTGTTTGACAGCATTTATCATTCAAACGCGATTGAGGGTAATAGTCTCACACGCGACGAGGTCGAACGCGTGCTGACGGCAAACGCGGTCGTCGAAGGCAAGACGCTTTCCGACCATGTAGCCGTCCTCGGTTATCGCGACGCAACGCTGCTCGGGCAACGCTATGTTCGCGAAAAAACCCGCATCACCGAGCACGAAATCAAGAATCTGCACCACAGAATGCTCATCGACCAACAGGCGGTCGGCGGCGAATACCGCAACTATAATCTGATGATTCACGGTCATCGTCCTACCTCGTACGAGAAGGTGCCCTACAAGATGCTCCAACTCTGCGATGCTCGTCCCTCGGAGGACCGGCATCCCATCGAGAGTATCGCGTTTTTCCATCTTCGCCTCGAGAAGATACATCCCTTTGGGGACGGCAACGGCCGCGTTGGCCGCGTTATTATCAACATTATGCTTGAACAGCTCGGCTACCCTGCCGTCATCGTCAGGGTCGATGACAGACAGGCGTACTACGAGGCCCTCAACGCGTATGACGGCCTCGACGGCAACCCGCGGGTGCAGCCCATGCAGCTGTTTTTGACGCGCCTTGTCAGCCGTCATCTCGATGAGCTACTGGCGCTCGGAGCATAGCAGGGGTACGTTATGCGCATAGTTCTTGCCCCCAATCCGGTTTTGCGCGAGAAAAGCGAGCCGGTTGCGCCCAGCGAATTGAAGCGGCTCCGGTCAACGGCGGAGCAGATGGCCAAACTCATGTACAAGAGCCAAGGCTGCGGCATCGCGGCGCCCCAAGTGGGCATCAGCAAACGCCTCGTGGTCATCGACGTGACGATGCCGGACGAAAACGGTGAGGTAAAAGAGAAAAACCCAATCTTTTTTGTCAACCCCGTCATCACGCGGCTCTGGGGCGAAAAGGAAATCTGCGACGAAGGCTGCCTCTCCATTCCGGGCATCCAAATTCCCATCGAGCGCTTCAGCAGCATCGAAGTTGAGGCCATGGATTTGAGCGGGGAGCCCTTTACGGTTGAGGCGGAGGGCTTTTTCGCCCGCGCGCTGCAGCACGAGATTGACCACCTTGAGGGCATGACGATGTTTGAGCATCTCGACCCCATCGAGCGCATACAGGCCTTCGAGGAGTACGAGGAGGCGCTGAAAGCAGGCGCGAAGCCCGGCGACATCAGTGTTGAGAAGCCGGCGGGCGCGGCGAGCAGGAAGTCGGCTGGCGCGGCGGGCGCTGCTGGCGCGGCTGGTGCGGCTGGCGCTGCTGGTGCGTCGGGCGGCAGCGGCGCCGTAAAGCCCAACAGAACAGGCGCCGGGAAGGCTCGATGAACGTCGTATTCATGGGAACCCCCGCCTTTGCCGTTGCGGCATTAAGGGCCTTGGCTGGGGACAAGAACGGGCGCTTCTCGGTCAAACTCGCCCTCACCCGCCCAAACGCCGCCTCCGGGCGAGGCGGCGCGCTGCTCCCTTCTCCGGTGCGCCTATGCGCCGAGGAGCACGGCATCCCCGTTTTAACCCCCCAGAGTTTCTTCACGTCCAGTGGCAGCCTCGACACAGAACTGCTCCTCCGCATCGCGGCAGCCGAGCCAGACTTCATCATCGTCGCAGCGTATGGCATGATTTTGCCCCGGCAACTGCTCGTCCTGCCCCACCACGGCTGCATCAACATCCACGCGTCGCTGCTGCCACGCTGGCGCGGCGCCGCCCCCATCCAACGCGCCATCCTCGCCGGCGACGAGCAAACCGGCATCTCCGTCATGCGCATGGAGGAGGGCCTTGACACGGGCGACGTGTGCCGTGTCGCCACGGTGCCGGCGGCGGGCAAAAGCGCGCAGGAGTTAACCGACGAACTTGCGGAACTCGGCGCAAGACTTCTGCTGGAAGCCCTGCCGAGCATCGCCGACGGCACAGCCCAATGGCAGGCGCAAGACGAAAAAGAAGTGATGTATGCGGATAAGGTCGGGAAGCACGAGCTTACACCCAGCCCTGCCGACACGACGAGCGTCAACCTGCGAAAGATACTTGCCTCAACTCCTCAATCGCCCGCCCGCTGCGTGATAGCCGGTCGTTCTGTGACGATTTTGGCGGCCCAGCCCGCGGCTGTCGCCCTCGCCCCCGGCCTCGCCCATTTCTCCAACCGCCGCCTCATCCTCACCACGGTCGACGGCGCATTTGAAGTCGTCGCTCTTAAGCCCGACGGCAAGAAGGAAATGCCCGCGAGCGCCTTCGCCGCTGGCGTAAAGGAACTGCATAAGAGCGCGCAAACCCCGGCGACGTGGCGCTCTTTGAACCGAGGCCCCGCGTGAGCGTAGACAATAGGGGTTTTCACAAGAGCCGCGCAACCCCGGCGCGACGTCTTGCTCTCACGGTTACAAAGCAGATTCGCGAGCGCAACGCCTACGCGCATCCGCTCATCAACACGCAGGTTCGTACCGCCGACATTCCCCAAGAGGAGCGCGACTTCGCCATCCTCCTCATTCTTGGTGTGGTTGCGACCTCCGGCGAACTCGACCTTCTCATCAACCGCGTTTTGACGCACGGCAACCTCCAGCCAAGTGTGGGGGACGCCCTCCGCATCAGCGTCTACGAGTTGCTCTTTTTGCAAAGGGAGCCGCATGCCGCCGTTGACCAAGGCGTTGAACTGGTGCGCTGCCTCTCCCCAAAGGCGGTTGCCTTCGCGAACAAAGTGCTACGAGAAGTAGCAAAATTGAGGGAGGACTTCCCCTTCGGCGATTCCCACACCGACATAGCTGCCCTCGCGCACGAGCAGGCTTTTCCCCTTTGGCTGGCCAAACGCCTTGTTGCCGATGCCGGTTTCGAGGCAGCCGCGGCCTTCATGGCGGCCTCAAATACGCAGGCCCCCGTGTTCTTGGCCAATCTCGCGCAGGGCACAACCGTGCAGATTGCTCCCCCCGAGCTACCCGCGTGGCTGCCCCGTGTCGAGGCGAGCGAAATGCTCATCGCGGACGCGTCGGTGCAAAAGGTCGTCGAACTTGCCCTCTGCGACAGGCCAGATAGGCCCTTCCTCGAGGTAGGCAGCGGGCGCGGCACCAAGACCGTCTTGCTCCAGCGCGCCTTCCTGCGCGCCCAAGGCAGGCAGCCGTCGCTGTACGCGCTTGACCTCCATGCGTTTAAGAATGATATTTTGAGGGAGCGTATCAAGCGCTATCATCTCGAACACGTCACTCCCGTCACGGGCGACGCCACGCAACTCAGCACCCTTGTCGCGCAGGGCAAACTGCCGGAGAGTTTCGGCGGGGCGCTCATCGACGCGCCCTGCTCGGGCACCGGCACTCTGCGCCGCCATCCGGAGATTCGCTGGCGCCTCACGCCAATGATGATTATGGCAATGGCCACGCAGGGCCTCAAAATGCTCAAGGCGGTGGCCCGGCACATCGAGGTGGACGGCTCGCTGACCTACTCCACCTGCAGCGTGCTACGCGAGGAGAATGAGCAAATCATAGAGGCCTTTCTCGCCAGCGAGGAAGGGGAGGGCTTCGTGTTGCAGCCGCCCGCCTCCTTCCACCAAACGCTTGCCCCCGCCTCCCCCGACGCCCACTTTGCCGCGCGCCTGATGCGCCGCAAAAACTGATACCATGTCACATACAAATCCTGTGTCGCATTTGTGAGAGGAGCGCCATGTCAACGTTTATCCCCAAAGGAGTTTGCGCAAAGCGAATCGACTTCGAGATTGACGATGAGGGCTTGGTACACAATATCTGCTTCACAAAAGGCTGCCCCGGCAACGCGGCAGGCGTGGCAAAGCTCGCGGAAGGCCGCCCGGCCACCGAACTCATCGAACTCTTTGAGGGGCTGCCCTGCGGTCACAAGCGCACATCCTGCCCCGACCAGTTCGCCCATGCCCTCTCTCAAGAACTCGCCAACCGCGCCGCGCACTGAGATGGCCCCCGCTCCCTCAAAGTAGTCTGGGGGACGTGTAAACTGTCACATAGCAGAAGGGGAGGGGAAAGTGTGACAAAACCGTACCGTCATCCTGTCGCAGCGCGCCTATCAGGCCATCGCAACCTAAGTGTCTATCGATGTTCTTTTATAGTATGCTCGATAGGTTTCTGCTGTCGTATACTATCCGTGCTATGCGAATCTCCTGCTTTGCTTCGCAAACTGAATAAATGCCGATGTAACTCCTAAGTGGAAACCAACGATACTCCTGAACGGCAAGTAAAGGCTCTCGAATAACAGGGTACAAAAAGGGGCTTTGCTCCAGTATCTCATACTGTCTTTCTACCTCAAGAAGATTATTTGTAATC
>JAIRTN010000089.1 GCA_031254905.1 Coriobacteriales bacterium | reverse complement strand
GGCGCGTCCTCGATAACCTGCTCGGCAACGTGCGCAAATACGCGCTGCCCGCGTCTCGTATCTATGTGGATATGGGGAAGGTGTCGGGCGCCTCTCCGTTTCCAGGCAACGCGCCCTTGCAGGGCGCCCCTTTGCCGAATGTTGCCAACGCTCAGCCCAACGCGCACCCAGCCAGCCCGTACCCCATCCCCACCTTTATCCAACTGGAGATAAAGAATATCTCGGCTCAGCCCCTCAACATCGGAGCCGACGAGCTCATGGAGCGCTTCAAACGCGGTGACGAGAGCCGCACCACCGAGGGCAGCGGTCTGGGGCTTGCCATCTCCCGCGACCTCGCGCACCTCATGGGCGGTCGGCTCAGCATCGTCATCGACGGCGACCTCTTCAAGGTCGTCCTTCTTCTGCCCTGCTGGTGATAAACCGCCGTTTCCGCCGCAGTCTGCGGTAACCGTTACGGCGCCGATATATCCTTGTTATCCTTACAAGTGGCGTTAGATGGCAGTCCAGCCGCCGTCTATCCAGAGTATCTGTCCGGTGGTGTACGATGACGCGTCAGACGCAAAGTAGATGAGTGCGCCATCAAGCTCGCCCGGCCTTCCGGGACGTCCCATCGGGCAGCTTAGCGCCACCAGCTTGAGGAAGGCTTCATTCTCAATAACATGGCCCGTCATCTCTGAGGGGAAGTACGCTGGCCCAAGAGCGTTAACGGTAATGCCATCTGCCGCCCATTCGTTGGCAAGCTCTTTGGTAAGCATCAAAACGCCGCCTTTGGAGGCGCAGTATGCAGAAAGGCCGCTGCCGCGCATGGCAACCGCGGAGTGGATAGAGCCGAGGTTGATGATCTTGCCGTATTTCTGCTCTTTCATCACCTTGCCGACCTCACGCGCGACGTAGTATACGGCGTTGAGATTCGTGTCGATGACGGCCTTCCAATCCTCATCGGACTGCTCTTCAGCGGGGACGGAACGGGCGGTGCCAGCGTTGTTCACCAGGATGTCAATGCGTCCAAAGTGCGCTTTGATGGCCGCCACGGTCTCCTTGATTTTCGCAACATCAAGCACATCGCAGGGTAGGGCGAGGACCTCAACACCAAACTCGTCCTCAATCTCCTTTTTTGCCGCCTCAAGCTTCTCAACGCGACGGGCAATGATGGCGATGTTCGC
Source organism: Coriobacteriales bacterium (assembly GCA_031254905.1). The sequence continues at coordinate 6,409 of JAIRTN010000089.1, read as the reverse complement.
GCCCTGGCCAGCCAGCGTTTTAGCGAACTGTACGCCCAGGCCGGAGGATGCTCCGGTCACCAACGCAATTTTTCCGGTTAAATCAAATAGATTGCTTCCCATGATGGTACCTCCTGAACTTTGTATCAAAGGGTTCTGGTGGCTCCGATAGCCCTCACCGAAGGCCGCTGTCTAAAAAGCCAACGCCGCTGCTGCTGCACCTGCCGCTGCTGCTGCACCTGCCGCTGCATCTGCCGCTGCCGCACCTTCAATGTCCCTCACGCCCTTCATGCTATGAGCGGCCTGCCCCTTTTGTCAAGCGTCGAGCAGGCGTCTGGCAGGCACGAGCCTGGGAGTTACCCCGAGCTGCCCCCGGAGTTACCCCGAGCTGCCCCCGGAGTTGCCCCAAACCACCCCCGAACCGTCCCAAGTTGTCTCAAGACTCCCCCAAACCACCCCCGAACCGTCCTAAATCGCCTCAAGCTGCCGCGACGCCGCTGCCGCGACGCCGATGTTTCGCCGGAAGGCCCTCTGCGGTACAATACCCGTATCCTGTTCGACGCACGACGACGCACGACGACGTACGCTAGCGTACGACGCGCAGACCGGCGCACGGCGATACACAACGCGCAAACCGGCGCACGATTCTTGGGAGAGGCGAATGGACATGGCAGAACCGGAGAAATCCTCCCCACCACATCCCCAGAGCCCCGAGGACGCAGCCCTCGAGAAGAAAGCGCTCAACAGAGCGAAGCGCGACACCAAGCGCGCAAAGGCAGCGGCCGCGAAAGCCGCCGCAAAAGCCGCGGAGGAGGCCGAGAAACAGGCGCGCCACAAGCGCAAGGAGGCGCTTAAGGTTGTGGTCGTCGACGGAAATGTTGTGGATGAGGACGGGCGCATCATCCGCCCCTACACCCGGGCGGAGCGATTCTTCGACAACAAGCCGCTTGTCTACACGTTGCTCATTGCGTTCATCATCATCTGCCTGGTTCTCTCAACGATGCTGATGGGATAGCAATTAATCGGCGCTTCCCTTACGCTCTCACCGCTTCCCTTACGCCCTTTTCGCGATCCTCACACCCTCTCCGCTCCCCTTACGCCCTCTCCGCAACAGCGGCAATCATCTGTGCGGTCCCTTCAATCCCAAAGTACGAACTTGAAAGCGCAAGATGGTGATTGCTCGCAACGCCCCATTTCTTATCCGTATGCTGCTCGTAAAAAACGGCCCGCTGCCGGTCGGTCTTTCGGATGCGCGCTATGGCCTCATGCTCGCCCAAATCGTTGCGCTGCATGACCCGCGCAATCCGCGCATCCCACTCGGCGTGCACAAACACGTCAAGGAGCTCGGGGTACTCCGCCAAAATATAGTCCGCGCTGTGTCCGATAATCACGCATGGCCCCTCGTCGGCCACCTGCCGTATGATGCGCGACTGCACCAAAAACACCCGATCCTGCAGCGGCAGCGAGTCATCGTCCTTACCCACAACTGAGTTCGCATAACTCAGCAAACTCGAGAATTTTCCCAGCACACCCTCGCCGTCCGCCTTCACAAATTCTTCATCAAAACCGCCCTCCTCGGCGGCGCGCTTAATCAACTCACGGTCGTAGTAGGCGTACCCCAAAAGCTCCGCAACATGCGTTCCAATCTCACGCCCTCCGCTGCCATATTGCCGGCTTATCGTTATAATTCGCTTCGTCATGGCCTCTCACCGCCTCACGTCCAAACCGTAACGCTTCACGTATCAAAGCTCAAAGTACTGTACCATATCAGGCGACGATAGGACGGTCCGTGACTGACGAAGAACGCAAACGACACACAAAATACTCCAAAGGCGGGGATTGCGGAGAAGGAGCGGGGCCTGTGCCCTCGCCGCCGCTCACCCGCCGTGGCTCTGTGGCAGAGCCCTCGCCGCCGCTTACGCGCCGTGGGTTTATCGCGGGGGCACTCGGCGTGGGCGCCGCCGCCCTTGCCGCGGGCGGCGTCTCGGCACTGGGAGGCTGCGCGTCTTCGGCAGAACAACAGCTCGAGGAGCTCGTCTCCAAAAGCGTGAAGGACAAAGATATCGTGACCCTCACCGTGGCTGCCGACCAAGTGGTCGAGGCAACGGAGTTCGAGGAGGCGCCCTTCGAGGACTATCTTACGCTCCAGGGGACCTATGAGCTGCCGCTCGGCAGCCTGGTCCACCAGATGGATTCCTCCCTGGCGCTCGTCCTGCTCCCCGGCGAAGAAGGCGAAAGCCTCCGCAAGATAGGGACCCTCAACCTGAGCAGCGGTGCAGTCTCAACGGTGGTCAGCGAGCCGGTCGCCACGGGCAAGAACGTGGTAATCTACGATGCCCGAGCCAGCAGGTCACGCCTCATCTGGGTAGAGTTTGACCTGGGCGAACAGAGTTGGCGCACCTATGTCATGCCGCTGGAAGCCTCCTCAACGCAAAACGCGCAGATGGTCGAGGAGGGCAGCGTCGACTTCGAGCCGCCGATGCTCGCCGCTGCCGGCGATAAGGTCTACTGGACGGCCATGCCCACCGCAACCGGCGCCCAGGCGCTCACGGATTCCTACCTCAAAGCGTTCGGCTCCTTCGGGCAAAACGGCAGCTCCAGCTCCGGCCAGACCGCCGCTGCAAGCGGTGAGTCCTACACCGTGTTCACCTCGCACGGACGCATGATTACCAACCCGCTCGTCTCCGACGGCATCGTGACCTTCGTCCCACGCGTCGACACCACGAACATCTATTACCAGCTCACGGCGCTCAACTGTTCCGACGACAAGCCGGTGGATTTTCAGATACTACCGCAGTCGATGCGAGTCTCAGACGCGGTGTACCTGCGCGACGCCTTCGCCTTCGCCATCGAGGGCAACTACACCTACGCGGACGGACTCTCCCGCTTTGGCACCTACCGTCCCCTCGAAGACGGCACCTACCTGCACATCGGCAGGCCCCCCTCCGGCCCCGCCGTCTACTTCAAAGGCTGTCTCGTCGTCAAATCGACCCTCAACATCGTAGGTTTCGACCCCATAGGGAGAAGGTCGTTTGTCATCGAGACGCCGCCGCGCTGCTCCGATTTTGGAGAAGCGCTCGTCGGTTGGGGCGTTCAAGATCGGATAGTTACCACCTCCCTGCGGCTCGCGGAAGACAAAAGCCGCGCCGAAGCCACCACCGTCCGCGTCTTCGCCTGATTGCCACTCTTGCGAACCGTCCCCCAGTGTCCCACGGTTGCGAAGCTGCATAATCATGCCTCGCGTAACAGTGTCGTAATTCCCGCGTAACAGTATCGCAAGACGCCTCTGGCATCTCACGGGTATAATGACACATGGGCGTTGAGTTAACCTTCGGGGGAGGGGAATGTCAATGGGAAAAATCGCGCAACGCCAAACGGGTGAACCGCCAGGTCTCACTCAACGTCAAACCTCGAGACCTATCCATCACCAACCAGCAAAAACCACTCAACGCATTCTGCTGGTCGAGGGCGAACGAGAGGCGCGCGAGGCGCTCGCGGCGCTTCTCGAGAGGGAAAACTTCCTGGTAACCGCCGCCGCAGATGGCAAAACAGCACTCGACGAGTTCGCCCAGGGCGCCTACGACCTGGTCCTGCTCGGCCTGATGCTCCCCAAACTCTCCGGCGAGAAGGTCTGCAAAACCATCCGCAACAGCTCCGACGTCCCCCTTATCATGCTCTCGGTCAAAGGCGAAGTCGAAGACCGCATCGCTGGCCTGGAGCTCGGCGCGGACGACTATCTCGTCAAACCCTTCTCGCCACGCGAACTCGTCGCTCGCGTTCGCGCCCTTCTTCGCCGCGCCCACATCACCGAAGAACCGCAGCGCGAGTCGCTCAAATTCGACGGTCTCACCATCAGCATCCCTCTGCGCCGCGTCAAAGTCGGCAGACGCGAACCTGAACTCACCGTTAGCGAATTCAATTTGCTTGTCACGTTGGCACGTTTCCCGGGACGCGTGTACACGCGCGGCGAACTGGTAGAAAAAGTCCTCGGCTACGACTTCGAGGGCTACGAACGCACCATCGACAGCCACGTCAAAAACCTGCGGGCCAAACTGGGCGACAATTCGCGCAAACCTCGCTGGCTGTTCACGGTGCACGGCGTTGGCTATCGCTTCGGCAGTGCGCCCCGGCGAAAGTAAGGTGGCTGTATAATAGAGAGGCTACTATAGGGAAGCTAACAGGCCCGTGCCGAGCGCTCACCGCCCTCATGCCCCAGCGTCGCCCCGCATGTTTCGCCATCCCGCTGGCCCATCGACAGCCCGTCCGCCAACAGCAAAGGAATACCCATGACACTCAGCGACACCATCCGCCCTACCGCGCAAGGCAAGGTCCGCGACCTCTATGACCTCGGTGACCACCTGCTCATCGTCGCCTCAGACCGCATCTCCGCCTTCGACTACGTCCTCCCGAGCACCATCCCCTTCAAAGGCCAGGTGCTCACCAGCTTGTCGCTGTTCTGGTTCGAGCTTCTCGCACCCATCACGCCAAATCACCTGCTCAGCACCCACCCCGCCGACCTCCCGTCGCACCTCGCCCCCTTCGCCGACGAACTCGCAGGTCGCTTCATGCTCGTCAAAAAAGCCCAGATGTTCCCTGTTGAGTGTATTGTCCGCGGTTACCTCTCCGGCAGCGGCCTCAAGGAGTATAAGAAGATGGGGAAGGTGTGCGGTATCGATTTACCCCCGGGGCTTGTGGAAGCCAGCCGCCTCGACCACGCTGTGTACACGCCCTCCACCAAAGCCGAGCTTGGCGGCCACGACGAGAACGTGAGTTTTGAGCAGACGGTCGAGGCGTTGGGAGCAAAAGACGCCGACCTTCTCCGCACAAAGGCACTCGCCATCTATGAGACGGCCCATACTTACGCGGCCCAGCGAGGCATCATCATTGCAGACACGAAGTTTGAGTTTGGGCGCCTTGCGGACGGCCAGGTTGTGCTTGCCGACGAGGTGCTGACCTCCGATTCTTCGCGGTTTTGGCCGCTTGACGCCTATGAGCCCGGCAGGAGCCAGGCGAGTTTTGACAAGCAGTTTGTGCGCGATTGGCTCACCGCGAACTGGGACATGCAGGGTACGCCGCCGCCGCTGCCTCGTGGGATAGTTGAGGCGACTTCCGAGAGGTACATTCAGGCTTACGAGATGATTACCGGCAGGCGCTTTGAACCAATGAGTTAGTTCGTGTTACGCCGTGCGGCATTTGTTTTGAGAATGCGGAGTTGCGCTGACGCGCAATCCACTGGATTCTCGACCTCCGCTTCGCTCGGTCAAGAATGACATACATTTTTGTCATTCTTGCAAGCCCCGTTGGGGCGCAGCGAGAATCCATCGCGTGGGCGCGAAGCGCCCACCGCGAAACTACCAACGCAAGGTGCCAACGTCTTGCGCAGCCATGGGTCAAGTTGCTCTGGGGGTTGGCGGCGCCCCGGTGCGGCGCTTCTGGTATAGTAGACTTGTTGAGATTTATCCCAAAAGGAGTATGACCATATGGCACAAAGAAACCCCATGAACCAACGCTATCAGGGTGACGGCCCGGGAGGCCAGACGCGCAAGTCGGCCGCCCGCGCGAAGCCGACAAGCCAGGCCGCCGCAACCGTTCATATCAAGAAGAAGCCGCAGACCGATTCCGAGAAGCGCGCGGCGCGCAAAGCTCGCGAGAAGGAGGAGGAGCGCAAGGCGATAGAGCGCGCGAAGCGCAAGGCCGAGCGCGAGCAGGAGGAGGGCGAGCTGGCCGAGGGGGAGACCGCCAAGCCGGAACAGCCCAAAGGTTTTCTCGGCAAATTAATTGCTCCGGCACCGAATATGCCTGCGAGCGTGGAGTACAAGAAGTGGCGGAAGCGTTACTGGATTCTTCTTGGCATTGGTATCGTCTGCGTGGCCATCTCGTTTATCTACCAGATGTCCGGCGGCACCAATCAGACCTTCTGGATGATAAGCATAGGAGCGGCCTACGCGGTTATTATCGGCGCGTTCATCGTGGATTTTCGCAAGGTGCGCCCGCTGATAAAAGAGCACCAAAAGCAGGGCACCGGCGGCAAGACTCCCAAGCAGCTCAAGCATGAGCAGGAGGCAAAGGAGCGCGCCGAGGCTATCGAGGCCGCGCGCAAGGCTGCGCAGGCCGCTAAGAAGGCGTCGCGCCGCAGGAAGTCGAAGGACACGATTGTGCCCGGCGACGCAGCCGACGCCGACGCAACAGCCGACGCAACAGCCACCGCCACAACCGCGAGCAGCGACAGCGACACGGTCGTGCCCGGGAAGGATTAACAAAAAGAGGGGAGTAGCTCCATGAAAGAGTACCGCGTCTTCGTCACCGGCAAGCAGGGCATCTTCGACCCCGCGGGCAAAACGGCGCAAAATGCCCTCGACAACCTGGGGTATCAAGGAGTCGAGGACCTCAAGATAGGCAAATTCATCCAGTTGACCTGCGATGATAGCGT
>JAIRTN010000103.1 GCA_031254905.1 Coriobacteriales bacterium | reverse complement strand
CATCCCCATAACACCACTTCCGACCGTCCTCGTTGAGTATGCGCTGGGCGATGTCGGTGACGTAGGTGCCGCCGTAGCCGCCCTCGGGGAGCGTGGCGGGCAGGCCGCAGAGTTCGAGGTAGCGGCAGAGGACCGAGGCGCCGAAAAGTTCCATTTGGTTGCCGGCGTCGTTGATGTAGAATTCGCGCGTGACCTGCCAGCCGACGTGTTCGCAGACGTTGCACATCGCGTTGCCGAGCGCCGCCCAGCGCCCGTGGCCGACGTGCATGGGGCCGGTGGGGTTGGCGGAGATGAACTCGATGTTGATGCCGCGGCCGCGGCCGATGTTTGAGCGCGCGAATTGCGGGCCTTGCTCGCGGGCGTTGCGTATGATTTGTTGGAGGGCCGCGTTTGAGAGGCGCAGGTTGATGAAGCCCGGGCCGGCGACCTCCACGGAGGCGATGAGGGGGGCTTGGGGGGTGTTGGCGTTGGCTTCGGAGTTGGCGGCAGAGGGCGTGGGGGCGGTGGTTATATGGGCGGCGATGACCTCGGCCACCTCGCGGGGGTTTCGACCGAGTTCTTTTGCGAGGCGCAGAGCAACGGTGCAGGCCCAGTCTCCGTGCGAGGAATCGCGCGGGCGCTCAACCGCCGTTTCGGGCACACGGGACAGCGCGAGTTCGCCGCTTTGCATGGCGGACGCAATCGCGTTGGCGACGACGGTTTCGATGGCTTGACGCATGGTTCTCTCCATACTGGGCGCCTTCGGCGGCAGCCCCAATTACAAGACGGGATGAGGAAGCCCAAATTATATCCCAAATGAGAGGGATTCATGCGATAATGGATAGTGTGTAAACGAAAGAGCAAATGAAAGAGCAAACGAGAGGAGGACTTATGCCGGATTTTTTGTGGTTTTGGGTATGGCTGATACTCGCCGCCGCGCTTTACATTGGTGAGATGCTGACGGTGACGTTTTTCCTGCTTCCTTTCGGAATTGGGGCGACAGTCGCGTTTCTCGCGAACTTGTTTGGCTTGGACCTTTGGCTCCAATGGGTGCTTTTCGTTGTTGTCTCCCTGCTGGCGCTCGTCTTACTGCGCCCGCTGGTAAAGCGCCTGACCGCTGGCGCCGAGAAAACGAAAAGCGGTGTTGACCGGCTCATCGGCATGACCGGACACATTATCGAAGGAAGCACTTCGTCCGGGGAAAACCGCGCCCGAGTCGAGCGCGAAGTGTGGAACGTGACAACTGAGACAGGCACCCGTCTGGCAATCGATACGCCTGTGAAGGTGCTGCGTGTAGAGGGCGTTCACCTTATCGTGGAGGAAGTGCCGCGCTAGGGTTTTGGTTTTTAGTGAGTTAGTGAGAGAAGTACTGATTGAAGTAGTATTAATTATTGAGCCATTACTGAATCAGCGCTTCCTCAAAAACGGAGAAACGGAGAAAGGGAGACCATGGACGACATTTTTGCGATGATACTCAATCCTATTACCATCATCGGCCTAGTTATCATTTTTGTGCTGCTGGTATATGCTGTTCGGTCGATTAAAATCATCCGCCCCTACGAGAAGGGTGTGGTTGAGCGCCTCGGTAAGTTCCTGCGCACGTGGGAACCGGGCCTGCACCTGCTCATCCCCTTCATGGATCGCGTGACTAAGGTCGATATGCGCGAGAACGTCGTTGACGTACCGCCGCAAGAGGTTATCACGAAGGACAACGTTGCTGTCACCGTAGACGCCGTGGTCTACTACGAGGCGACCGACCCCTTTAAGCTTATCTACAACGTGACGAATTTCTACCTTGCCGCAACCAAACTCGCCCAGACCAATCTCCGTAACGTCGTTGGCGAAATGCAGCTTGATGAATCGCTGACGAGCCGTGAGAAAATCAACATCACGTTGCGCGACATCCTCGACGAGGCAACCGACAAATGGGGCGTGCGCGTTGTGCGCGTAGAACTCCAGCGCATTGAGCCGCCGGCCGACGTAACTCAGGCCATGCACCGCCAGATGAAGGCGGAGCGCGACCGCCGCGCCATGATTCTTGAGGCCGAAGGCGACAAGGCCGCCGCCATCGCCCGCGCCGAAGGTACGAAGCAGAGCGCCATTCTCGAAGCCGAGGGACGGGCAACCGCCATCAAGGAAATCGCCGACGCCGAGCGTTCGCAGAAAATCCTTAACGCGGAAGGTGAAGCACAGGCAATCCGTAACGTCTTTGGGGCGATTCACGACGGCGGACCAACCCGCGACCTTATCACCGTACGCTATCTTGAGGCACTTAAGTATGTTGCGAACGGCAACGCGACCAAGATATTCATGCCGCTCGAAATGCAGGGGCTCGCGAGTTCCGCGGGTGTCTTTGGGGAGATGCTGGAAAGCACGCTGAAGGATACCGCGCAGCGGTAGTGCGGTGCCGGTGCACTGACGCATTGGCACGCTGGTGCTCTGACGCACCGTCGCATTGGCACGTCTGCACGCCGGCGCTCCTGCACGCCAGTGCCAAGCGTGCGGCGTGTGCCAACCGTGTATCAACCGTGTGTTAGCGCGGCGTTTCAGCGCCGCGCGTGAGGTGAGGGGCGCCGTCGAGCGCCCCTCGCTACGTACTTCTCCCCATAACACCCCACCCGCACGCCCCACCTGCCACGTGTGCGACACCCGCCTTTGCCAGCTACGATAGCCGCCCACCTCTCTCGTGCTGCTTCCGCCGCAATTTAGACTATAATGAGTTCATCCGTGCATGAAGGGGGCAGCCTGCACTATGAAGAAGGCGCTTGCAATTACCGGGCTTCTGGCAATTACCGCCGTGACAACGAGCTTGCTTGTGGCGTTCATTATTGCGCAGACATCGCTCAGCCCCGCGTTCTACGTTAACCTGCGCGACTACCCCATCTACCTCAAAACAGGCTTCGACCTTAGCACCGTTGACGCGCCGATAGCGGAGGCGGGCGCATCGGGCGAGCAGGGCACGCCGCAGGACACGGCATCGGGCGAGCAGGACACGGCATCGGGCGCCCAAACCCCCCAAGAAGCGCCAAACGGCTGGCAGAAAGTCATAACCCCGCAAGACACACTCCTGCCCGACGCGTCGACAATTTGCTCCGACAACCCCCTCCCCGCCTCGTTCGCCGACATCTTTCAAGAAAACGACCGGGAGTATACCATCGCCATCCCCTTCGAGATGGACGAGATGCAGATGGCTGTGCTCGGAGAAACCCCGCCAATCATCCCGGGCATCTACTTGGCGGGCATCGGCGACAACTGGCAGATATTCTTCAACGGCGCCCTCGTCGATTCGCATCTGAACATCGACGAGAGCGGCACCATCCTCACGCATAACACGCGGCGCAACTACGGCTTCGAACTTGACCCCACCCTGTTCAGGCTCGGCGAAAACCTGCTCACCATACGCATCATCGGCACGGCGCACGGCGGCTATACCGGCCTGTTTTACCAGTCCCCGTACTACATCGCCTCCTACGAATACATCATCACGCAAACCGCCGACTACCTGACCCTGATTTTCTGCACGGTCTATATTCTCATGGGCCTTTACCACCTGCTGCTGTTCTCCCTGCGCCTCAACGACCGCTACAACTTCTGCTTCGGCCTGTTCAGCATCTTCTCCGGCATCTATTTCATGACGCGCAGTTCGGTAATCCACATGCTCATCGCGGACTGGAACATCATCCAGCGCCTTGAATACACCTCGCTGTTTGTCCTCCCCTTCCTGCTTACCGCCTTCCTCGAGCTCATCGACATCGGCAAAACGCGCTGGCCAACGCGCATCTACGGCTTATTCTGCCTGCTCACCATCATCGCCGAATATGTGGTTTCCCTGCAGTTCCTCGACGACATCTTGAGCTACTGGCAAATCAGCCTCGTGCTGCTCATTGTCTATCTGGTAGGCTACGACCTGCTGTTTCGCTTCTTCTGGCGCGCCCGCGTTTCTTGGAAGCAGGCACGCGAAAGCAGGCGCCCGCAACGCTATCTCAGCATCGTACGCAGGGATTTAGTAAGAACCCCGCTCGGCAACTTCTCCCTCGTGCTGCTCTTTGTGGTGATGACCGCGGTCTACGACCTGCTCGACGCAACCATGTTCCACACGGGCATCGCCGTCACGCGCTACAGCTTCTTCGCCTTCACCATCCTCTCAGCAATCGTCCTCGCGCGGCATTTCACCCTCTCGTTTAACCGGGCGGACGACCTTAACGTCAGGCTGGAGAAAATCGTACGCGAGCGCACTCACGAACTCGCCGAGCAAGTCAGGGTCGCGCAGCAGGCCTCGCGGGCAAAAAGCCAGTTCCTTGCCACCATGAGCCACGAGATACGCACCCCACTCAACGCCATCATCGGCCTCAGCGACATCGAACTCGAAAAAGACCTGCCCCAGCAAACCCACCAAAGCATCAACCAAATACGCAGCTCAGGCACCACCTTGCTCGGCATCATCAACGACATCCTCGACATATCCAAAATCGAGGCGGGCAGCTTCGACATCGTACCCGTCGACTACCACCTCGCCAGCGTCATCAACGATGTCACCCAAATCAACGTAATCCGCATCGGCGACAAACCCATACGCCTCATCCTCGAAATCGATTCCGACCTCCCCACCTCCCTGCACGGCGACGAACTCCGTTTCAAGCAGATTCTCAACAACGTGCTATCCAACGGTATCAAATACACCAATGAAGGGGAAGTGCGTATGGTGATAAAATCGCTACGCTCCCCCGATGGAAAACTCGCCCATATCCACATCGCCATCAGCGACACGGGAATCGGCATCAAACCCGCGGACATTGAGCGTCTGTTCGACGAATACAGCCAACTCGACGCACAGGCAAACCGTAAGGTCGAAGGCACCGGGCTTGGTCTCTCGATAACGCGACAACTGCTCGCCATGATGGGCGGCAGCATACAGGCCCAAAGCACCTATGGTAAGGGCAGCATCTTTACGATTGAACTACCGCAAGCGATAGTCGACCCAACGCCACTGGGCGAGGAACATGCCCGCAGACTGAGCGAGTTACGTTTCGATGTTGAGGAGCAGAGCCCGGCGAACAAACTCGAGCGCAGTTGGCTTCCCCATGGCAGGGTGCTGGTGGTTGACGACGTTGCCGTTAATATCGCCGTTGCCGAAGGACTGCTTGAGCCCTATGGCATTGAGGTTGATTCGGCTTTCTGCGGGCAAGAGGCCGTGGACAAGGTTCGTGCGGTTGCGGAACTTGTGCCCAAGGGAGGCGAAGGTTCTCTGGAGGGCAGCGGCGGGGGTGGTGCTGGCTCTGGTGCCGATGGTGCAGATGCCTCTGACGGAACAAGCACAAACCCAAAGCCTTACGACATCATCTTCATGGACCACATGATGCCCGGAATGGACGGAATAGAAGCCACCCAGCGTATCCGCGCCCTCGATTCCGCCTACGCGCGCTCGGTGCCCATCGTCGCCCTGACCGCCAACGCGCTCACCGGCAACGAGGAGATGTTCCTGAACAACGGCTTTACCGGATTCATCTCCAAACCCATCGACATCGAACTTCTCGACGAAACCGTCAATCGCTGGATTCACTAAGTGCCGGCCCTCGTGGC
>JAIRTN010000177.1 GCA_031254905.1 Coriobacteriales bacterium | reverse complement strand
CCGCAAAAAAATCCACCACAACCACACGCAATTCTAAGGAAGGGCAGGACGAAGGAGAGGGATAATTACGTACCTCTCCCCTTTCGATACTCATCCCTAAATCCCTTAAACATGCCCTTGGCTCCACGCAGTTGTTTGCCCAACGCGCGCGAACCCTCGTCGAGCGCCTTGTCGGCAACCTTGCTGGCCGTTTTGCCCGCCTTGCGCGCGGTTTTGCGAACCGATTCCGTCTTTTTCTTGATGGCCTGCGTGGCAATGGCAGTTTGTTCGCCCGCCTTTGCCGCAAGGCCCCCCTCGGTCTTGACCTCGGACGCCGCGGCCTTGGCAACCACCTTGCCATCCTTGTAGCCGATGATGAGGTCGCGTGGGATTTGCGTAACGCCAATCAGCGCCTTCGCCGCAGCCCCATCGGCCACCTGAAGCACGCTGGTCTTTCCCGAGCGCTCATGGTACTCAACGGCGTCGATTATCCCCACCTTCGCGCCGGTGCTCGTAACCAGCGGCATGCCCTCCAAGATGAGACATTCATCCCAGTCGATGCCGAGGCGTTTGCAGGCAGGCGCGTCCCACGCCTCCCGCCGCGAACTCGCCACTACCCTTCCGTCAATAACGCTAAAGGCATCCCGGGCCAAGAAGCGGTCGGGGCGCTTAAACATGAAAAGCAGGTCGGGGCGACCCACGATATAGCCCACCAACGCATAGGTGTCGGGCCGAAAAACGGCACGCAGAATCTTACCGATTCGACGCGTGCCGCTCCTTCCCCCCATTACGCGAACACCACGAAAGTCCCGGGTACTGCGCATATTCGTACAATCAGGCCTTTGCCGCCGCGGTGGAGTCGGTCCCATCGAGGCGCATGCTTGCGGCAGCAGCCTCGGCTGCCGTGCCTACCCCGTCCTCTTGGGCGATGCTCGTCGCCTTGTCCACAATTTTGGACGCGGCGGTATCGATGCGGCCACGGACAACATCGGCAACTTGGTTAATCTTCTCGCTCGCGGCGGGCACCTTGTCGTTGATAATGTCACGGGCAGCGGCGGCGTTGCGGGCAACCTGCTCGGCAATCAGCGTGCGGGCGCTCTCAATCTTGTCGCGCAGTTCGTCGCCCGTCCTGGTGATGGCAGGCTGCACGCCCGCGATACCATCTTGGATGCGAGTTTTGCCCTGGTCGTACCAAACTTGTCCTCTGCCCCAATACTCATCAGCCTTCTCGGCAACCAGAGCGCGGGTTTCCTCGCCGGAACGCGGCGCAAAAAGCAAGGCGATGCCTGCTCCAACGGCACCCCCGAGGAGAAAACAACCCAGTCTACCCATGTTAACCTCCTAGTAGAACAACCCTTATAATCAAACCGAAGCGAACACCGTCATGCGCGGCGTTCTCATGATTTGAGAATACCACAAAATGATAAACTGTTCACCTGTGCCTGTTGAGCGATTGTTCAACAGAACGCAGAGAGTTACCGTTTTGTTCCCTGCCATCCCGCGCACGGCGAAAATCCGGCGCAGGAATCGCACCTCGGACGAGACTTCTCGCCTTCGTCCAAACGGCCGAGGGGCGCAAACGGTAGCCGCAAGAATATCAAACGGGCGGCGCGATGGAGCATGAGTGGACAATCTGGGAATCTTTCTCGACGACAGAAAGCCGGGGGGCAAAACACCTGCGGACGGAGCTGTGCCCATGGGCGCTGCCACGAGCGGAGGCATGGCCAACGACGCGCTTCCTGCCGTAGGCGCGCCACCCATCACGAGCGCGCAGCAGCAACCTCCCACCCAGCCGCTTCCGCCCCTCGTCATCTCGAGGGAAAAACGCCCGCACGCCCCCCTCATGATTACCATATCTTCAAATGGGAAGGAAATGGGGAGAATACCGGGCGCTTCTCCGACTACAACCCTCCCGGAACCATCGGCACTCACCAACGGCGCGCAAGCCGCGGCTCAGGCACAACCTGTACAGCCCACCATGCAGGCGCAGGCGCAAGCAGCGGCGCAGCCCGTCGCACAGGCGCAGGCACAGGGCGTCGCGCAAACCGCGGCGCAAACCGCGGCGCCGTTCGCGCAACCTTCGGCACAGGCCGAGCCGCAGCCCACCGCGCAAACCCCGCTACAGACTCTCGAACAGCCCTCCAAACAAGCCCCCGAGCTGGCTCCGGCGACAACCAAGCGTAAAAAGCGCTCCCGACCTCGGTCAAAACCCAGCGCAAGGAGGATGTTTTTGATTGCGTTGCGCGACGCACTTATCCCTCTTGCTCTTGTTATTATTCTGCTCCAGTTTTTCTCGCCAACCATCGTGCGCGAACACTCGATGGAAAACACCCTCAAAGAAAACGAGCTTCTCTATATCGCGAAGCCCGCCTACTGGCTCGCCTCACCGCAATACGGCGACATCGTAGTTTTCCATATCACAACCGAGGAAAACGAGGTGGAGCGCAACTTGGTGAAACGCGTCATCGGGCTTCCGGGCGACAGCATCTCCATCAGCGGAGGCACGGTCATCCGCAACGGCACGCCTCTTGAGGAGCCTTATCTCAAGAACGGCACGACGCCCGGCGAGATGGGCGAACTGACGGTTCCTGAGGATGCGTATTTTGTGCTGGGCGACAATCGCGAGGTAAGCAACGACAGCCGCAACCCCAGCATCGGCTTCATCGAAAAGGAACAGGTGTACGGCAAGGTGATACTGCGTATCTTCCCGCTCGATAAATTCAGGGCGTTTTAGGAAAGCCTAAGAAAACGTAAAGAATGCCCCGGCGTTTTTAGATTTCGCGCCGTGACTCGATGGCGCGGCCTAAGGTTACTTCGTCCGCGAACTCGAGGTCGCCGCCGACCGGCAGGCCACTCGCAAGCCGCGTGGCCTTGATGCCGAGGGGTTTTATGAGCCGCGCGAGGTAGACCGCGGTGGTCTCCCCCTCCACATTCGGGTTGGTCGCGAGGATGATTTCCTCGACCTCCGTATTTGCTAGTCTTTCTAGCAATTCCTTGACCGTTAGCTGCTCAGGCCCTACCCCGTCGATGGGCGAGAGCGCACCGCCGAGTACGTGATACAACCCGCGATACTCGCCCGTCCGCTCGATGGCGGAGACATCGCGCGGCTCGGAAACCACGCAAATCATCGTGTTGTCGCGCTCGGAGTCCGTGCAGATTGCGCACAGTTCATCCTCCGCGTAATTGAAGCAACGGGGGCAAAAATGCACCGTTTCCTTAACCTCGACAATGGCATTGGCGAGGCGCGTTGCGTCCTCGGAGGCGGCGTTGAGCAGCCAATAGACGATGCGCTGCGCCGATTTTGGCCCGATGCCCGGCAGGCGCTCAAACTCGTCGAGGAGTTTTTGGATGGAAAGTGACTGTGCCATGGGTAGAAGACGGCTCAGAACGGAAGGCCGAGGCCGCCGGTAACAGCGCCCAAGCGGGCGTTGGCAAGTTCCTGCGCCTGATGAAGCGCGTCGTTGACGGCCGTAAGCACAAGGTCTTGAAGCATTTCGACATCTTCGGGGTCAACAACGGTGGGGTCTATGCTGATGGACTGCACGGTCTGGTCGCCGCCCGCAACAGCCTTAACAACACCGCCGCCCGCACTGCCCTCGGCGGTCAGCAGCGCGACTTCCTCCTGCGCCTTTGCCAACTCCGCCTGCATCTTCTGCGCCTGCTTCATCATCTTCTTCATGTCCATGAAAATTCCTTTCCTCGTGCCTGTCGTTGTTTCATCCTAGCGGTGCGCACAAACCGCACCCTCGCGCGCGCGTCAATCCTGCGCGTCTATCTCGTGAACGGTAATCCCCGCGCCAAAACTCGCGGCAAAGATGTCGGCAAGGGCGCTTTTATCCGAATCCTCCTGCTGTTCTTGTTGCTCTTGTTGCTCTTGCTGTTCTTGCTCCGGCTCTTGCTGCT
>JAIRTN010000167.1 GCA_031254905.1 Coriobacteriales bacterium | reverse complement strand
TGCATGACTTTGGAGTTGGCGGCGAAGTTGCTGCCGCCCCTCGATATGGGCTGACTGGATGCGGAGAAAAGCGTGACGCTTGCCCCACTCTCGCGGGCTGAATACGCGGTTGTGAGTCCGCTCATGCCAGCGCCGACGACAATGATGTCGTCCTCGATGGTCTCAACGATCTCGCTTTCGTCGATGGGTGCCGGTGGGATTTCAAACTCCCACTTGCCCAGATAGCCGGTCTCCAGCGTAAGGCCGTTTCCGCTGGTAGCCGGAGTGCCGGAGCCTCCGGGGGTCTCACTGTCGCCACCACTGGGTGAGGGTGAGCACGCGCTCAATGCCCCAGCAGTTGCTGTTACCGCCCCGGCCGTAAGAGCACCTTTGAGAAAATCCCTGCGATTGATGGTCATGTCTTGCTCCCTTCTCATATGGCATTATTGCCGCTCGGTAGATAAGAACAGTCCCTGGCGCCTGTCATCGGGTCGCTCGTCCAGGTTTTCATCGGGGGTCCCCACTTTGAGTTTGCCATAGGTGCTACCGCAGGGCGCTCCTGCGGACGCTTCCTACAGGTCATTCCTGCGGGGTGATCTGAGATTGCTCTTTAAAGCTGATACTCTGGGTCGCTGTTCCCCCCCTTGTTCTTCTCTCCTGTTCTGATTGTAGCACAATCATGCCGCATAACGCGGGTGGTTGCGCAAGGGTGTAGCGTAGTCACGCAAGGCGCTGGCGCCTTACGTTTGTGGTTGCGAAGTTGCGGCGAAGCCGCAATTCGCTGGATTCTCGCTGCGCCCCTGCGGGGCTTGCAAGAATGACAAAAATCGCAGCTGGGGCTTGCAAGAATGACAAAAATCGCTGCGTGGCTTGCAAGAATGACAAAAGAGCACATACGCTTCTTGCAGGAATGACAAAAAGCACAGCTGGGGCTTGCAGGAATGGTAAAGTCAGGTGGCGAGGCCCTCGGTGCCGTAGTAAATCACCTGAAACATGAGCTGCGCGATCTTATCTGGCTGCTCAATCATTCCGTCTCGGAGCCACTTTTCGGCGATGGCAATGCAGCCGGTAATGTTGTAACTGATGACGTAATCTTTGGTGCGTTCGTCGTGGATGGGGTTCATCCAGGTGGTGTCGGCCTGTACCAGCTCCGTGATATGCCGCTGGAGGGCGAAGTCGCAATTCTCGCTGAGGAGCACGTGTGCCAGCTGGGAGTTTTCCTGGGCGTACTCGAGGATTTCCGTGAGGGCAGCAAGCGACATGGGGCTCCCCTCATCAGTGTCTTGCTGCGTGTTGAGGCGAGCGCCGAGGGTCTCAAGCACTTCCTGCTCCATTTGATGCAGAAGGTCGTAGGGGTCACGGTAGTGCAGGTAGAAGGTGCTGCGGTTCACGTCCGCCAGCTCGCAAATCGACTTCACGGTTATCCCTGAGATATGTTGGTTCCGCATGAGCTCAATCAGGGCGTTGCGGAGAGCCGTCTTGGTGTAGGTAACGCGGCGATCCTTCTTTCGGGCGGACATCGGATTCCTTTCAGTTGGGTAACTATGCAACACAAAAGGCGTGACTGTTGTTTTTTCGGCATTTCCTGTAAATTTGGTGGTTGAAATTCGACACTATGTCTATAAAAATACATTATGTCGAAAAATGCAAGGGGCCATTGGTGTTTTCGCTTGTCAGGACAGACTCGACCTAGTTTCTATGGACCTATGAACCTATGGACCGCATGGCACACATAATCGTCAATCACCGCAGGGCAATCATCGCAATTTTCACCGTCCTTGCGTTGGTGTGCGCGCCGCTCATCATGTTTGTTAAGGTCAACTACAACATCATCGATTATCTGCCCGCGTCCTCTCAGTCAACCGAGGCAATCCGTCTCATGGACGAGGAGTTTAGCGACACCATACCTAACATGCAGGTTATGGTGCACGATGTTACGGTGCCGGAGGCCCTTGAGTATAAGCAGCGCTTCGCGGCGGTCGACGGCGTAACCTCGGTGCTGTGGCTCGACGACGTGCTTGACCTCAAGCAGCCTCTTGAAATTGCGGATAAAAGCACCGTCGAAACCTACTACCGAGGTACAACGGCTCTCTTTGAGCTCGCGGTGAAAAAGGGTACCGAGCAAGACGCGCTCGCCGCGCTCTATGACATCGTTGGCCCCGATAACGCGGTCGGCGGGGAGGCGGCTTCGCTCGCGGCCGTGCAGATGGCGGCTGTCAACGAGGTGTTGGGTGCGTTCGCAATCCTTATCCCCGCTATTATTATCCTTCTTGCCCTTTCAACGAGCTCCTGGATAGAGCCGCTTTTGCTGCTCGTGTCCATCGGTGTCGCCGTGATTCTCAACATGGGAACCAATATTGTTTACGACGACGTTTCTTTCATCACCAACGCGGTAAGTCCCATCCTGCAGTTGGCGGTTTCGCTTGACTATTCGATTTTCCTCCTGCACAGTTTTGCCGACTACCGCAAGCAGCACGAGGACGTCTCGGTGGCAATGCGCCACGCGATACGCACCTCGTTTTCGACGGTCGCCTCCAGTGCTTCCACCACGCTGT
>JAIRTN010000162.1 GCA_031254905.1 Coriobacteriales bacterium | reverse complement strand
AAATTTGGTAGACTGTCCTTACATGCAAAAGCTGTTGTGGTTATCGGAGGTTTCTTGAAACGCGTCATTTTGTTTATCTGCGCTTGGGTCTGTACTGTTGTTGCGATTATCGGCATATTTGTGCCCGTGCTGCCGACGACGCCTTTGCTGCTGCTGGCGACCTTCCTGTTTGCTAACAGTTCGCCGCGCTACCACGCTTGGATACAGACGACCAAGGTGTATAAGAGTTACGTTGTGCCCTTTAAGGAGCGTGGTGGCCTGCCGCTGGGGCAGAAGGTGCGCATTATACTTGTCTCGTTTGTCATTATGGGCATCAGCGCCGTCAGCGTGCGTATTATCTATGTATGGATTGTGCTTGGCCTTGTGGCGCTTTGGCTGCTCTACCTGATGTTCATTCGCATCCCCACCGTACCGAAAAAAGACGCGGGGAGCAATTAGGGAAGCGTCGCGTTGCCGAGCAGAAAATTCACGGCATTGACCTGCCTGATACCACGATATGACGCTTCTTCGGGGTCGAGCGATATGAGAGTTTTTGGATTATGATCCTTGATGCCATCAAAACCTGACAATTCTCTTTGCAGCGTAGCTTCGTCGCGTACGGAATAGGCCACTTGGTAGTATTCCGTATATCCCTCGGTATTTCTGCAGATGAAATCAACTTCCGAGGAGTTGTTTTTACCCGTCCAAACTTTATATCCCCTTCTCAGAAGCTCAAGGTAAATCACGTTTTCCAGAATTCGACCGCGGTCGGCTAGCTTCTCGCGCCCTAGCAGCATCTGTCGCAAACCCGTATCGGCAATATAATATTTCCGGTTCGTCTTTAGTAGCTTCTTCCCACGAACATCGTATCTTGAGGCGGGATAAATAATGAAGCTGTCAATCAATGCCTCCAGATAGGAATCGACTGTGTGATAGGAAATTTTGCGTCCCTGTGACGTCAGGACATTGGCGATGGCATTGCTATTCGTAATATTTCCGATGTTGTCAAACAGATACGAGACTACCGCCTGAAGCGCCACTGGGTCAGCTATTCTTTTTCTCGCAATCACGTCTTTCATCAGAATTGTATCGAAAACAGATTTGAGGTATTCGTTTACGCCAGCAGGCTCAACATTGTACAAGGCGACTGCCTGAGGGAAGGAACCATAGACCATGTAATCAACAAGTTTGGAATCGAGATTTGCTGCCGTGTTCTGAACCTGTGTTTCCTGAGTTTGCACAAACTCTCCAAATGAAAACGGCAGAATGGAAATCTCCACATACCTTCCCGCAAGAACAGTTGCCAAATCAGAGGAGAGGAACCACGCATTTGACCCCGTTAGGTAGATGTCCACATTTTTTCGGATGGCAAGACCGTCAACCGCACGTTCATAGTCTTTAACCCATTGAATCTCATCTAAAAACAGATAATTCATCTCATCGGCGCTAAGACGAGATTTTACTCGCTCGTATAACACAGGCCATTCAAGATACGCGCTATTATCCGGGTCCTCGAAATTGATAAACTGAACTTGCCTTTCTCGAACGCCATTCGAGAGCAGTTCGTTTTTATATTGCTCCAACAAGGTGGACTTGCCGGACCTACGAATGCCAGTGACAACCTTGATAAGAGGTTGATTCTTATACCGGCGTAGTTTTACCAAGTATCTCTCTCTTTTAATCATGCTTCTATCCTACTAAAACTTCTCATACAATGCAAGTTTTAGAAATACATTTCTATTTCTTTCCAATTTTTCTTTGTTTTAGCAATGTGTTGGGGAGAAAGACGGTGTGTCGGGCGATAGCCTTCTCCCTCCACTGGGGCAGGCCCGTGGGGGGTGCGCTGAGGGGGTAGTAGAGTGGGGTTTTGGGGGTTTTGGTTGTCAGCAGGGGGGGCGGTGTTACCAAGAGGCGCTGTTACCAGTGGCCGGTGTGTTCGTAGTCTTCAACGAGGGTTTCTGCCCCTTGAACCATATCCTCATTAAAGCCCATGGTTGCCAGCAACTTGATGGCGTTGCGGGTGCGCGAAGGGCCGTTCCGCAGCGAATAATCGAAGCTGACCCCCTCGTCTGTAACCTGCTCCTCGAAGTGATAGTTATCAAAGGTGTCCGCAAGAAGAACGGTCAACTCGATGTCGTGCGTGGCCACCAAGCACAGGCTGTCTAAAGCGTTGAAGCCCCTGAGGATGGACGCGGAGGCGGCGATACGCTCGATGGTGTTTGTGCCCTTGAGTATCTCATCGACAAAGCAGAGGCAGGGGCGCTGCTGCGCTTGCTCCAGCAGGCGCTTGAGCGAACGTATCTCAGCGATGAAGTAGCTTTCGCCCGCCAAGATGTTGTCGCGCGCCGCCATGGAGGTAACTACGAGCGCGGGGCGCAACTGGAAGGAGGTCGCGGTGCAGGTGTTGATGGTTTGGGCGAGGATGCCGTTGATGGCAAGCGCCTTGATGAAGGTTGACTTCCCCGAGGCGTTAGAACCCGAGATGAGGCTGTTGCGCGTAAGAGCGATGCTGTTTGGAACCGCCTCATCGAGCAGAAGGTGATAGATGCCCGAGGTTCGCACAACCGGCTCGTCCGTAAATTCGGGGAGGCTGTGATATGGCAGGCTCATCCTCAGCGAGAGTACGGAAAGCGCCAACTCAAGTTCGCCAAAACCGCGGTAGATAGCCCGGAAGGCGGCCTTGTTCTCCGCGAGGAAGCGCACCGTGCGATTGTAGTTCCGTATTTGCGTGAGAAAGATGATGCGAACGAATTCGATGGCATAATCGGCCTCGCTGTACATGCGGGTCTTTCGCAGAGCGCCGGAAACAGCGCTGCGAACGGGCTCAAACGCAGTACTGCTCTCATGGAGTTCGCTCACGATGAAGCCTTCGCGCACCTCGGGAGGCACCGCCTCGCCGCGCAGCAGTTCAAGCGCCCGACGCGTACTCCATAGCATGCTATTAAAGTAGGCCACGGCGTTGAGAAACAACTCTTGCTTCTGGCTGGCGCGATAGTGAATCACGCCATTGAGAACAAGCGAAGAAGTGACGCACATGAGGGCAAGGGTGGGATTCACAAAGAAAAGTGCGCAAAGCGCCACGGGTAACGCGGCAAGGATGGTGAGCAGCGCGGGGTGGCGCGCAAGCTCGGGGGCGCTCTCGTAATTGAATAGATGAAGCCCGCTGTAATCGTCGCGCCCCATCTTCGACAGGAATACCTGCAGTTCGAGCCGCGCCGCGGGATTGTCCGCAAGAAAGGCCATGAGCGCCTCTCTCCCTTTAGTCCGCTGCTCGTCAACACGGGGCTCACGCAGCGTCGCGTAAAGATAGTTGTCTCCCACGGAGGTAAGAGAACTGTTGATACGGGCAAAAATTTTGTCCATGTCGAGGTCGTCCCATGTCCGGTCATCGACAAGGGCCTCCGGCTGTTCGTACTTGCGGCGCCGCTCCCAGTAGCGGGGCACGGTCTCCTGCTGGTACGTTGCCGCGGGTATCTGCCCAAACTGCGCGTCGAGTTCTCGGCGAAGTTTGCGGGTGTTACGCGAGGCGCTGATGACTGCGTAGAGCGCCAGCGCAACTATTGCGCCAGCGATAAGCGCGAGCAGGGCTATATCTGTCGGTGTGAGTGAAGGCATCCTGTATGACAGTATACCCGACCTCTCCTCCGCACACCACGGACACGCGTACGCCAAGACGGCACGGTGCGGACGACGGCATCGGCACCCCGCACGCCTCACTCGCCTCACTCACCACGCACGCCGCGCACGCCAAAACGCACGCCGAGAAACAAAATCTCGAGTGCAATCTACCAGCCCATAGGTTAAACTACTCTGTTATGAATTCTGAATCTTCCATCGGCATACTGCTTGTTAATACCGGTACACCCGACGCCCCCACAAAAGAAGCGGCGGTGCGCTATCTGCGGCGCTTCCTCACGGACAGGCGCATCGTCAACCTGCCTCCCCTCATCTGGAAACCGCTGCTCAACGGCATCGTCCTAAGAGTGCGCCCCGAAAAAACCGTACGCATATACCAGCGCATATGGACCCCCGAAGGCTCGCCCTACACCCTCCATTCCCAAAAAATAGAACAGGCGCTGATACAAGAATTCAACGCGCGCGGCAAAGCCAACCTGCTGATTCGCATGGCGCACCGCTACGGCAACCCCTCAATGGAATCAGAACTGCGCAGCCTCCAACAGCAGGGCTGCAAACGCCTCATTGTCCTCCCCCTCTACCCGCAACGCGCCTTCCCAACAACGGACAGCGTCCACGACGAACTCACGCGGGTGCTCCCCGCCTTGGGCTACGCGCCCGACCTCACCTTTATCTGGAGTTATTTTGAAGAACCGATGTGGATAGAGGCGGTGGCGAACTCTATCCGTCCCGCCCTATCTGCCAACTCCCCCAAGACCCATCTGCTCTTTTCCTTCCATTCCGAGCCGCTGAAGGACGTGCGCGATGGCGACCCCTACCGCGAGCATGTCGAAAAGAGCGTCCGCGCAATCGCGACGGCCCTCGACGTGCCGGAAGACAGCTATAGCATAGCCTACCAGTCTCAGTTTGACGACGCGCAGCGCTGGCTGGGGCCCTTCTTCCACCAGAAGATTGCCCAGCTTAAAGCACAGGATGTCGAAAAACTCCTGATTGTTTGTCCCGGCTTTGCCGTCGACTGCACCGAAACGCTGTATGACATCGAGGTACATCAGCGCATGGAATTCGCGAACGATTTTCCGGGGGAATGCTTCCGCTATATCCCCTGCCTGAACGAGGATTCCGCCCACATCAAAGCACTCGCACAAGTCATCGAACACCACCTGTAAACGTGGCACGAGAAGGGAGCATCTCCAGTGCCTCAAGGGTCTCGCTTCCAGCTTGGGTGCGGCCCATGGACTCCCCTTCGATGGAGGCAAGGGCGTCGCTGAGATCATCGGGGAGCGCGTCGACAAAGAGCAATTCCTGACCCGTGTGCGGATGGGTAAAACTGAGTTTATACGAGTGGAGGAACTGCCGCGTGAGGCCGAGTTGGGCCCGGGGACGCGAGGAAGCCATCCCGTAGAGCGGGTCGCCCACACAGGCGTGGGAGATGTAGTCGAGATGCGCGCGTATCTGGTGCGTCCTACCGGTAAACAGCTTGCACTCTATCAGCGTATAGCCGTCGTCGAAGCGCCCCGCCTCAAAGCGTTCAAGCACAGTAAAGGTCGTCACGCTTGAGCGGGAGCCAGCCCCGTCGGCCACCACCATGCGATGGCGCTCGGCTTGGCCTCGGGCAAGCGGGGCGTCGATAAGCCCCGTGTCGGGCGCGATATAGCC
>JAIRTN010000147.1 GCA_031254905.1 Coriobacteriales bacterium | reverse complement strand
TTCCAGCTTGCCAACGCGCAGCAGCTCCAGGGCAAGGCGCTTTCCTACAACAACTACCTCGACCTCGACGCGGCTTGGGGTGCCGTGCGCGAGTTTGAGGCGCCAACCTGCGTCATCGTCAAGCATCTCACCCCCTGCGGCATCGCAAGCAACAGCAACATCGTCGAGGCCTACCAGCGCGCTCACGACGTCGACCCCGTCAGCGCTTTCGGCGGCGTGATGGCCTTCAATCGTCCGGTGTCGGGCGCTCTCATCGAGGCCGTCTACGCCAACGGACAGTTCCTCGAGGCACTCATCGCCCCCGCCTACGAGGAAGAAGCCTGCGCCCTCCTCGCAAAGAAGCCAAACGTGCGTGCGCTCGAAACCGGTGGCATCAACCCCCCCGGCGCCTCTCTCGACTATCGCAGCGTCGAGGGCGGCATGCTCGCCATGACCGCCGATACCGTAAGCGAAAATCCCGCAACCTTCACGGTGCCGAGCAAGCGCCAGCCAACGGCCGAGGAGCAAGAATCGCTGCTGTTTGCGTGGCGAGCCTGCAAGTCCGTAAAGTCAAACGCCATCGTCATCGCGAAGGATAACGCAACCATAGGCAGCGGCGCCGGGCAGCCAAACCGGGTAAACTCGGCGCGCATAGCCGTCGAGCAGGCGGGCGAAAAAGCCCGCGGTGCCGTCGCAGCCTCGGACGCCTTCATGCCCTTCGCGGATTCGCTCGAGGTCCTCATTGCCGCCGGCGTCACGGCTGTCATCCAGCCGGGAGGTTCCGTCCGGGACGAGGAGGTCATCGCCGCCGCGGACGCCGCCAATCTTGCCCTCGTTTTTACGGGTCATCGTCATTTCAGGCACTGAGGCGCCGATGAACAAACTGAAGACGTCGACGAGGACTGCCATCACAGCGCTCAGCGTCTTTATCCTGCTGACTTGCTCCATCCTCATCCTGCTGCAAAGCCCGCTCAGCCCCGGCAGCATCCACTACCCCGGCAGCGAATCCTCGCTCTACCTCTACACCGGTTCGCAACTGCTCAACGGCAGCATGCCCTACCGCGACACCTTCGACTTCCACGCCCCGCTGGTGTTCCTCATCGACGCCCTCGGCCTGTTTGTCGGCGGCTCATTCGGCGTGTGGCTTTTCGAGATACACTTCCTCGCCATCACGCTCATCATCGTATTTGCCCTGCTCAATCGCTGTGTGGGCCCCATCACCGCCCTCCTCACTAGCCTGCTCTTTACCGCGCTCGTCGGCGCCAGCCTGCAAGGCGGCAACCACATCGAGGAGTACGCGCTCCTCTTTCAAGCCCTCGCCCTCAAAGGCTTCGTCAGCTACTTCACCAAAGGCCGCCTCACGCTCCTGAGCGTCTACCTCATCGGTGTCAGCGCCGCGCTCGCCTTCTGCCTAAACCCTAGCATACTAGCCTTTTGGCTCCCCTTCCTCTGCGCCCTTTTCCTCATGATTCTCAAAAAGGAAGGCCTCGGCATGGCCCTCACAAGGCTGCTCACCATCATCTTCAGCACCAGCCTCGCCTTCATCCTCCTCCTCCCGTGGCTGCACATGAACAACGCCCTCACAAGCTGCTGGAACCAAATGGCCTTCTACTACCAAGACCTCCTCCCCACCATCTCAGGCCCCGCGCGCCTCGCCGCCCTGCGCTTCTTCCTCGAACGCCCGGTCTTCATCTTCATCGTGGTCATCTCACTGGCCGCCGCCATCAAGCTGCTCATACTCAGGCGTCAATCAAAAAAAGGCAATAATGGGGATAAAACCGCGCGCCCCCCGCTTTTAGCCGTCCCGGCAAGCGAAGCCCCCTTCGGTCGCAACACCGGCACCCTCATCATCACCAACCTCTGTGCCGCCCTCCTCGTTTTCTCCACCATGGCGCTGCCGGGCCGTACCGACGAACATCTCGTCCTCTCGGGCCTCATCTGCCTGCTGCTCCCGATGGCCTACCTCCTCAACCTCGGCGTCCAAAGCTTCCTCAACAAAGCCCCTCTGCGCATGAGCCTCACCGTGGCGCTCGTTGCCCTCCTCGCGGTCTTCCTCGGCCTGCCGGGCTTCCGCGCGGCCCTGTCACTCGCGCGCGAGCAGCGGCAACAAAGTTCCGCTCTCGCCGAGCAGCAGGAGTTGGTGCGCGAAATCCAAAGCCGCCAATCCTCCGACGAACCTCTGATTGTGTACGGGGATGAGTGCTGGGTCTACGTGGCTTCCGGCTCTCCCTCAGCCACCCTCTACGCCTATCAACCCTTCGGCGCGACGCTCAGGCCCGATTTGAGCGCCGACTTCCAACGTCAGGCCACAAGGGCGGAGGCAACACTTCTCGTCGGGCGTGTCGGAGAAGGTCTTGTCGAGCGCTTCAGGGGCATTGATGGCTATGAGCGGATATTCAAGAATCGGCAGTATGAACTGTATCGTAGAATCGAGGAGGTGCCTCCTTCGACAGTTCAGGTAGAATAGAGTATTCCCAATCTGTGGAGGGCTTGCCTGTCTTGCTCAAGGAAGGGTCTGTATGCGAATCGAGTTCTCACCACCCGATATAACCGAAGCCGAGATTCAAGCCGTGGTTGACGCTTTGCGCTCGGGATGGATTACCACCGGCCCGCGTACCCGGCAGTTTGAACAGGCGCTTGCCGAGTGGTGTAGGACCCCTCGTGTCGTCTGCCTCAATTCCGCAACTGCTGCGCTGGAATTTGCGCTTCGCCTGCTCGGGATAGGGCCCGGGGATGAGGTCATCACCTCCGCCTACACCTATACCGCCTCCGCCAGCGTTATCTACCATGTGGGTGCCACACCGGTGCTGGCCGACACAGCGCCCGGCTCCTATCAGATGGACTATGAGGCGCTCGTTGCGCTGCTCACGCCAAGAACAAAGGCCATCATCCCCGTCGACGTCGCCGGCATTATATGCGACTACGACGCGCTGCGTGCCGTACTTAAGGGAGCCAGCCAACGCTTCAATCCCACACGAGGAAGTCTGCAGGAGGCCTTCGATTGTCTCCCCATTATTGCAGACGCTGCCCACTCTTTTGGTGCGACCTACAAAGGCAGTCCCAGCGGTTCTGTCGCCGATTTTTCGGCTTTCAGCTTCCACGCGGTAAAAAACCTTACGACCGCGGAGGGCGGGGCCCTTACGTGGCGCGCGCGCGAAGGCATGAGCGACGAGGCCCTCTATCGTCAGGCGAGGCTTCTCGCGCTGCACGGGCAGGACAAGGACGCGCTTGCCAAGAGCAAGGCCGGCGCGTGGGAATACGACATCATTGCCCCCCTGTATAAATGCAATATGACCGACCTCACCGCCTCGCTTGGCCTCGCGCAGCTTGAGCGCTATCCGCAGATGCTGGCGCGGCGCCACGAAATTCTTGAGCGCTACCGTGAGGGCCTAGCCGTTGAGAACCTCGACGTTCTCGAGCATCGCAGCGATTCGGGTGTCTCCAGCGGGCATCTCTGCCTTGTGCGCCTTCTCGGCAGGGGAGAGGATTTCCGCAACCGCTTCATTGAGGCTATGGCCGCGCGCGAGGTCGCCTGCAACGTCCACTACAAGCCGCTTCCGCTGTTCACGGCCTATCGCAACCTCGGCTTTTCCATCGAGGATTACCCCAACGCCTTCCGGCAATATGAGAACGAGGTGACGCTGCCCCTGCACACAAAGCTTACCGACGAGGAAGTCGATTACGTAATCGCCTCGTTTGAGGAATCCTATCGGGAGTGTGTGAAGGCCTGTGTATAGGCACGTCATCAAGCGTCTTTTCGACATCCTGCTCAGCATCATTGCCTTGCCCTTTGTCGCGCTCGTTTTGCTAATCGTCGCGCCGCTCATCTACCGAGAGGACAAAGGCCCCATCTTCTACAACGCGCCCCGCATCGGCAAAAACGGCAGGCCCTTCCTCATGCTCAAACTCCGCTCCATGAAGATGAACGCCCCCGACCTCAAGATGCCGGACGGCTCCACCTATAACGCCCCGGACGACCCGCGTCAAACCCGCATAGGAGCCTTTTTGCGCAGGACCAGCATCGACGAGTTGCCGCAAATCTTCAACGTACTCAAAGGGGACATGAGCCTCATCGGGCCCCGCCCCGACCTCGCCGACGAGGTCGCGCTTTACCAAGGCGACGAAGGGCGCAAGCTCGATGTCAAGCCCGGAATCTCCGGCTACGCACAGGTCTATGGACGCAATGCCATTCTCTGGCGCGACAGACTTGCACTCGACAAGTATTATGTGGATAATTACGGCTTTTTCCTCGATTTGCGGATATTCCTCAAGACCTTCGCGGTGGTATTCTCGCGCGAGGGCATCTATACCTCCGAAGGCGAAGTTCCGCCCGCGGATACCACAAATGCCCCCAATAATGCCATGAGCGCCCCGCGTCACGATGATTCCAAAGAACAAACGAACGGAGATACCCATGTATGATTACCTGATAGTCGGTTCCGGCCTGTACGGCGCGGTCTTTGCCCGGGAACTAACCGACAAGGGCAAGAAATGTCTCGTCATCGAGAAGCGCGACCACATCGCCGGCAACGTCTATACGGAGCAGATAGACGACATCTGCGTCCATCGCTATGGCGCGCATATCTTTCACACCGATGACCGGGAGATATGGGAGTATGTCAACCGTTTCGCCGAGTTCAACAACTTCATCAATTCCCCCATCGCCAACTACAAGGGGGAGATATACAACCTGCCGTTTAACATGAATACCTTCCGGCAGATGTGGGGGATTGTAAGGCCCCAAGAGGCGCAGGCCATCATCGAGGAACAGCGGCGCGAAATCGAGGGAGAACCCCGCAATCTCGAGGAACAGGCCATCTCCCTGATAGGGCGCGACCTCTATGAGAAGCTCGTACGGGGTTATACCGAGAAGCAATGGGGCCGACCTTGTCCCGAACTTCCTGCTTTTATTATCAGAAGGCTTCCCGTGCGTTTTACCTACGACAACAACTATTTTAACGACCGGTATCAGGGGATTCCCGTTGATGGGTATACGGCGCTTGTCGAGCGAATGCTTGAGGGCGTCGAGGTGCGTTGCGGTGTTGATTATCTTGAGGGGCGTCAGGAGTTTGAGGGTTTGGCGAAGCAGACGCTGTTTACGGGGCCGATAGACGAGTTTTACGACTACCGTTTTGGGGCTTTGGAATGGCGCAGCCTGCGTTTTGAGAACGAGACACTCGCGCAGGAGAACTACCAAGGTGTTGCCGCGGTCAATTATACGGATGCCGAAACGCCCTACACCCGGATAATCGAGCACAAACATTTTGTTTTTGGAACGCAGCCGCAGACGGTTATCAGCCGCGAGTATCCCCTTGCGTGGGAGCGCGGCATGGACGCCTACTACCCGGTAAA
>JAIRTN010000060.1 GCA_031254905.1 Coriobacteriales bacterium | reverse complement strand
TCCTTGTACACCGAAGCAAAGCGGATATAGGCAACATCGTCGATGGCACGCAGGCGCTCGAGTACCATGTTGCCAAGAACCTTGGAGCGCACTTCGCTTTTGAGCGTGTTGCGTATCTCCGCTTCAACATCGTCGATGAGTGCCTCAAGCCTGCTGGCAGGCACATCGCGCTTGGCGGTCGCTATGAGCAAGCCGCGCAACAACTTCATGCGGTCAAAGGGTTCAGAACTTTTATCGTTCTTAATAACGATAAGCGGCGCCTCGTTATGCCGCTCATACGTCGTAAAACGTCCCTTGCAACTCAGACACTCGCGACGCCTGCGAATAGAAAGCCCATCGTCCGAGGGACGAGAATCTATGACCTTCGACTCAGGGTAGCCGCATGATACACAGCGCATAAACACCTCGATTCTTCAGAGGAGCGATGGCTACGATGCCTCCATCATCATTACCTCATCGCTTCCTCAGATTTACCATTTGAGGCATTATACAATATCTGGTGTCTCAGCAAAAATTTTAACGATATTTCAGCTCAAATTGTGGGCCATTGTGGGATTTGTGGGACTTACAAGAAGATGCGGACACGTCCTTATCCCCCTATAAAAATACTTCGGCGCCTCCCTGAACCAAGAGAGCAACTTCAAAAACCTCCTTAGACAGCCTCCTCAAGCCAAGAGAGCAACTTCCTTAGGCAGCCTCCCAAACTCAGAGGACATTCGGCAGAATCATCAAGAGAAGCGTCACCGCGCAAGCCAACACAATCGACAAGACCTTCTGTCCGTTACTCAAGCCTCGCAGTACAAGACCCTCGCTGCTACCGTTTCTTAATTCTTCTCTCATGCCTCCTCCTCTCGGAAGTCCCATTACTTCCCATCGAACAAATGTTTGCACTCACTATACAACGAACACTTGTTCGATGCAAGGGCTTTCAACAAGATTTTTCATTGCGGATAACCCCGCCCTCTGCTACCATCAGATATCATCAGATTCCGTGGGTTCTTCGCTCGATAACCGACAACCAAGCACTTAGGGCTTGAATGAAATGGTATGGGTAGCCAAATAATGAGAGATACCGAATGGCCATACAGTCCTGTAGATACCTCTGCCTCACCCAGCGCTGATGGCGACTTTGGGGACACAGGGAAATCCCGAGGCAAAAAAGCACGCCCACGCAAGATTCCCAAAGCTGCCCGCTCTGCCCGCGACCAACGCGACCCTCGTGGCTCTCGTGGCCCCCGCTCCGCACGCGGCTCGCGCTTCACCAGAACGCAACTCGTCGTTGTCATCATCATCTTCGTCGTACTGTTCGACGTAGCAATCTTCGGCGCCGTCTACATCAACAACAGGAACAATCCCGAAATCGCCCCTCGCTACTACAGCGACCCCTACACGCTCATCCAAGGCCAGATGTCCAACAACGTCAGAACCAATATTTACCAAATAGGCTACGACCTCGACGTCGATTTCGCGGACTATCCCAGCCTGACGATTGCCAACACCTCAAGCCTGAAGCTCATCAAGAGCAATCTTTTGAGAAGCGGCGCGGGCCCCAACGGCGAGGACGTTTTCTACGACGAGCAAATCATCGGGCGGATACTGCGCTTCAACTCCGGCTGGGCGAGTTATCGCAACTACGACGACCCCGGGGTGCTCTCCTCCGTGCAGGCCGAAAGCCCGGCGCAAGCCAAGCTCAACGAGCTGGGGCCGGGCGCGGGCGTCGCCTTCCACCAACTCACCTTCGGCGAAATGCGCTACAGCGGCAAGTACTATTACATCCTCGCGCTCACATCGTATACGCTGGTAAAAGACGGTAGACTAGACCTCCACGAATCCCTCTTTGCCTACAAACTAATCGCATCGCCCGAGCGCAACACAATGATAATCGTCGACTTCGAGCAGCTTCCCTTAAGCGCCCTGCCGCCGCCACAAAACGACTTTGTCGACCAAAACGACGGCTACGTCCACGAAGAACCGGATGCCCAAGGCGAGGAGCCAACCGAGGAACAAGGCAACGAGCAAGCCCAGACTGAAGGCGAGGGTGAGAGCGAGGGCGAAGGCGAAGAAGAAACAAATAATGGGGAGCAGGACGAGCCCCCCGATTCTCAAAACTCTCCCTAATCCCCTGCCCTCCGTTGTTTCGGACGCACCTTCCGTCATTGCCGGACTTGACCCAACAATCCAATCTCACGGATGGCATCTGGCCATCCTTTAAAAACCCTCATCCCACGATGCGCTCCCGACCCCAGTACGGCGCTCCCATCAAGTATCTCATCAATCATCGAACAAATGTTTGATTTTCTGTATACGATGCCGTATACTATATATAGTCGATGCGCCGACAACAGATTGGAGCAGCATGCGACCCAACACCAGATTGTCAGAACGCCAGCAGGAAATCCTCTGTTTCCTCAAAGCCTTTATTACCAAGAACGGCTATCCGCCTTCTGTTCGCGAGATAGGCGAGGCGGTCGGTCTCTCGTCGTCTTCGACCGTCCACTCACATCTAAATGCACTGGAGAACAAGGGTTTCATCAGGCGCGACCCTTCTTCAGCGCGCGCTCTGACGGTCATCGACCAAGACGAGGGACTACCTCGTGCTTTTGCCCCCACGGAGCCAAGGCCCTCTGAGATTTTGCCTCGCCTTCCCCGCAACGTGGTGGAACTACCTCTTGTCGGGCGCGTCGCCGCTGGTTCCCCCATCCTCGCGGAGCAAAACATCGAGGAATCCCTTCTGCTACCCACACAGATTGTTGGAGATACAAGTTCCTTTCTCCTGACGGTCAGAGGCGAGTCGATGATAGAGGCGGGTATCCTCGATGGCGATTATGTCGTCGTCAAAGAACAGCCGACCGCCCATAATGGAGAAATCGTCGTGGCCCTCATCGACGATGAAGCGACAGTCAAAACCTTTTACCGAGAGCCGGACCGCATCCGCCTACAACCCGAGAACCACAGCATGGAACCAATCTATGTCCGTGATGTCACCATTCTCGGCAAGGTGATAGCGCTCCTGAGAACCCTCTAGCGCTCGGCAGAAATTGGCGGAAATTGGCGGAAATCGGCAAAAATCGGCAGAACAAGGCAAAAGTCATGACAAGAAAACAGTGGCATCACGACGTGCATCGGAGACTCCCGGTGAAGTTCATCCAAGAATTTAAGGAATTCATATCGCGCGGAAACGTCATGGATTTAGCGGTGGCCGTCATCGTCGGCGCGGCCTTCAGCGCCATTATCACCTCGCTGGTCAATGACTTGGTTACTCCCCTGCTCTCCCTCGTAACCGGCGGCATCGACTTCAGCCACCTGACCATAAAACTTGGAGATGGTCTAGAGGCGGCGGAGTTTCGTTACGGCAACTTCATACAGGCACTCATTAACTTCTTGGTCATCTCATTTGTGATATTCCTGTTCGTCAAGGGCATCGGCGTGATAATCCGCAAGAAGAAAGAGGAAGGGCCGCCAACCACAAACTGCCCGTACTGCTCCCAAGAGATTCCGGTGTCCGCCGTGCGGTGCCCCTCCTGCACAACCATCCTCGACGAGCAAGCGGTGCCAAAAGAGCTCCGCTAGCCCCTCACACGCGTCCATCACGTCATACTCGGGCTTGTCCCGAGTATCTAGTCGAGCGGTTGCGGGCCGGATTACAGGTCGGAGTACAGTTCGTATTACAGGTCTGCCTGCGAACCACTCTCTGCAAGTGACGTCCCAAGATAAGGCTCAAAACGCGAAACCAAGGCCGCAGGTACTTGGAGTTGCAGCACCGTTCCCGCCTCCGTAAATCGTTCGCTGATGATGCTACAGCGTTCATGCGCCAGTTGAACAAGGCTCCCCTCGGTAAAGGGAATCACAACAGCCAACAGGACACTTGTCGCGTTTATCACCTGCTCCATCCGCGCCAACAAGCCGTCGATTCCCTCGCCAGTCAGCGCGCTTACCAATAATCCTTGGGGGAAGCGCGAGATAAGGGCGTCCCGTTGTTCTCCCTCCAAAAGGTCAGATTTATTAAAAACGAGGATTTGCGGTATCGCGTGCGCCTCAATTTGCTCAAGAATTTCCCGCACCGCCTGTGCCTGCGCGTCGCGTTGCGAGGCGCTGCTGTCAATGACGTGCAGGATAAGGTCGGCATGGCGTATCTCATCAAGCGTCGACTTAAAAGCCTCAACCAGCGTCGTCGGTAGTTTTTGGATAAAACCAACGGTGTCGGTTATTGTCAGTTCCCGCCCCTCGGGGAGTGCCAATTTGCGCGTCGTCGAATCGAGGGTCGCAAACAGCTTGTCATAAGCGAGAACCTCCGCCCCCGTCAGCATGTTGAGGAGGCTCGATTTTCCCGCGTTGGTATAACCCGCCAGCGAAACCTTAAAAAGCGACGAGGCGAGGCGCGCCTTACGCTGGGTCGCGCGCTCATCTTGCACCTTCTTGAGTTCCGCCCTGATGCTTCCGATGCGTTTACGCACCATACGCCGGTCAACCTCAAGCTGACTTTCGCCCTCACCAAAACGCGAGCCCACTCCGCCTCCCATGCGGTTCGCCGCAAGGTGCGACCACATGCCGCGCAGGCGGGGCAGCAGGTACTGATTTTGCGCAAGGCGCACCTGAAGCCGCCCTTCTCTGCTCGTCGCGTGCAAGGCGAAGATGTCGAGTATGAGCGCGGTTCTATCAATTATCTTAACGCCGGGTATCTCCTTTTCGAGATTCGCCTGCTGGGTGGGCGTGAGCTCATCATCAAACACAACAATGTCGGCCTTGAGCGCGCGTACGGCAGTCGCAACCTCGGCAACCTTCCCCTTACCGATAAACGTTCGGGGGTTCGGGCTTGCCAGTCTCTGCGAAACAGAGCCAACAACCTCAGCACCGTCGGTATCCACAAGGCGCTCCAACTCCGCCAGCGACTCCTCCAAAGACCACTCAACCGCTCCGCGCTCAATGCCAATCAAAAGCGCGCGCTCACGGGGTACATCGGTACTATGCATCGATTCCTTCGCGATGACTTTCTCCTTCCTTCCACTTCAAGGCTGCAGGGGAGCCGCCTTTTCTTGCGTCGCATTACGCCGCATTACGCCGCATTGCTTACGCTGCATCGCCCTGCCTCCCCTCCTCAACCCTCACACAATATACCTCAACCGCCCCACCATCATCCCCTAAATTCTACAAACCATCACATGCCTTCGCGTCCCCGCCATTTTCACGTACCCAAAACCCGCCTCCTTAAACGATTTAACAAAACCCATAAATCTATAACTGGGAGATTCCTCCTCAACGGGATACGCCTCTACATACTCGGCCCCATTCTCCTTTGCGTAACTTTTTGCGCTTTCAATAAGCAATTTTACAAATCCCTGCCGCCTATACTCTTTTTTTACATAAAAGCACGTAATAGACCACACATTCTGTATATCCTCATCACCGCCAAGCCGTTGATGTGTCTCCCTCGGTCCAACCGAACACCAGGCAATTGCCTCATTTTCAAAATATCCCAGCATCCCAATGGGCGTATCCGATAAAACACGCTGTTTTATAAATTCCTTTCTACAGACCGAGTTATTGTGCTTCAACTCCTCTTTCGTCATACGCCACACCATACACCAGCAATAACTCGGCCCGCCCTTCGCCTGAAACAAGGCCTCAAAATCCGCCCAATTATCCCTATCAACCGGCCTAATTATAATGTTCTCCCCATTTTCCATATGTTTTTATACTCCAATCATTCCTCTACGCCAGCAACTACCTATACAAACACAGAAAAGACATAAATACAACAGGGACAAGAACGGGCGCGATGCGTATTGCCATCGTCACGAATAGAGTTTATCATGTTGTATGACACGTAATACAAACAAGAGGAGCCTCTATGGACGCAATAGTAACCGTGCGTCTTGATAAAGAAGTCAAGGAGCGCACCGCCTCGATTCTCAGAGGGAAGGGGCTAACTTTGTCGTCAGCCGTCCAGCAGTTCTTCGACTATGTCTTGAGAACGGGCGATTTACCCTTTGCGGAGAAAAGCAAACCCTCACCGGAGGAAATCGAGCGGCGCTTGGAGGCATTTCGCAAATTTCAACTTGCAGAACCGCTGCTTGCGACCGACGAGGAAATTAGGGCATCTCGGATAAGGGAGCGTTATGATATTGATGCTGGATAGCAACATCCTTATCGACCGTCTTTTCCAACGAGAGCCACATTATGAGATGTCAAGTCGCGTATGCCTCTTGGGCATGTTTGGCGATGCCGAACTATACATCAGCATCAACATGCTTACAGACATCATCTATATATTAAGAAAGCGCTACGCAAGCCAAGAGTTACAGGAACTTTTGCTCGAGAATCTGCGCTTCCTCAAACTTTGCGGCATTTCCGCGGAAGATGGGACGCACTGTCTCAGGCAGAAATGGGACGACTTTGAGGATTGCCTCGTTGCGCGTTGCGCGGAAAACGTCCGGGCCGACTATATTATCACACGCGATAAGACGGGTTTTACAAAAAGCCTGGTCCCCGCCATAACTCCCACAGAACTATTCGCGCTTCTCGAAAAACACAACGGCTTGACCTACCAAGAAATAAACTAACTCTCCCATACCTTCGATGACGGAGGGTGGGGGGTGATTCAGGTTTTGGCTGTCAACAGGGGGGCGAGGCGGTGCCACGGGAGGCCGATTACGTTTTCGAGGTCGCCATCAATACGCGTGATATGGGCGGCCCATATACCCTGCGCCGCGTAGGCACCCGCCTTATCGTAGGGCGGCTCGGCTTCGAGAAATGCCTCGATGTCATCCCTCGAATAGTCACCAAAATGCACCGTCGAAACGTCTACAAACGTCGTTGCTTCGCCATCGAGCATGCAAACGACCGCCACGCCCGTGTAGACATGGTGCGCGGTATTGCGCAGCGCCTCAAGCATACTCACCGCCTCGTCGTGCCCGGCAGGCTTCCCCAGCACTCCCCTGCCCTCCTTATACACAACAGTGTCGGCCCCTATGATGCGCGTTCGCCGTGCCAAGTCATCCAATTGCGCTGATGAGGCGCGCGCTTGTCCCCATGCAACCTCACCCGTCACAAGCCGCTGCCATACGTCGCGTGCCTTTCGCAGTGCCAGCACCTCCACCATTTCTCCGGGCGAGAGGGCCACGTCTTTGCCGTCCGCGCTTTCGCCGCCGACACATTGGCCGCCGGCATCGATGTGTTCGTCTATCTGCGGCAATATAATCGTCGGCTGTATGCCATGCGCCCTCAAAATCGCCTCACGCCGAGGCGACCCCGACGCAAGAACGACCTCGACCGTCCCCTTGTCACATTCAGACATCATAATCACACGGGCAGAGAGAGCGGACGAAACTGAGCGGCCTGCTCGTTTAAGCGGGTCAGGCGATGGGCGAACTGCGCAACGATAGCCTCTATCCACTCCTCGCCAAGCTCGGGATGCTCTCCCAAGACGTGACGGATGACATCAGGAAATCCCTCCAGCCGTGAAGGGTCATACCAGTCGAAGTCGCTCACTAAGGCAAGCTGCGACAGCGGGTACGGGCTGAAGGGATTCGACTCATACTGATAAAGCCCCCTCTTGAGCTCATCGGGACGGTAGGCGGCGAGATAGAACGCGCGGCCATTGTCAAAAATGGGCGCGGCACCGAGATAGGCGCGGCTCTCAACATCGCGGATTAAGCCGAGATTCAAATCATGACGGTCTGGGTTCGCGGTCAAAAAGTCACAGGCTATCATCTTGGCGAGATGCCGTTCAAGCGTCGTCACCCCCTGGTCCTCCCCCACCCGCAGATAGCGCTCGTAGACGCTGCGAACATCGGAGCCGGCGTAACAGGAAAGGATGTCACGCATGGGGATAAGTTCCGTTGTCTCATCGACCATGCAGGCACAGATCGAAAAGGCTCGTCCGTCATTCTCCTCAAGCCAATAGCGAACAAAGTCCTCCTCATCCAACAAGGCCTCGTACAGTCTGCTGGCGAGCAGCTCGTTGAAAGGCTCTCGGTTGCCGTAACCACCGGCCTTCACGAGATAATTACGACCAGCGCGGCGCTCCCACCATTTGGGAAGAACGCCGGGCGTGCCGCTTGAGGGCGAGGCGGCGTTACGCCGAGTAAGCTCGACGTGTTGGTTGCTCAGCGAACGCCCAAGCGTATCCGTGTAGTCATTCTCGAAGTAATTAACGTCGTGCCAGTCAAGTTCTGAACCCTTCGGCCTAAACCAATAGTGGTCGGAAAGATTGAGACCAAGTGAGCCAAACAGCAGCTCGGAGGGATGAGTAAGGCCGAGTTCCCTGAGTACTTTGCTGAGATTCGGCCTCACCGAAGGGATATAGCGATTGCTGAGCCAACCGGTCATGGCTCCCCTGCTGGGCCGGTCAGGACGTCCGCAGATGCCCACAGGAGCATAAGCGACATCCTCAAGAGGCTCGATGGAGACAACGACACCCTGCTCTCGATTGAACAGAAACTCAAGTACCCGATGGTTTTTGTTCATCAGAGTATAGGCGTCGAGCAGGGCAGAATCCCTCTGGCCCTGCTTCGGTCTGCCCGCGGGACGCCTGTTAGCAATCAAACGCTCAACGGAACGCTCATCTATGACCCAGACAGTGCCGAACTTCTCCGCCTGAAGGTCACCGCTCGCTATCAGAGCATTGACTCGCCGGAGAGAAACTCCCAGCTTGAGGGCTGCTTCTCGCGATGAAAGCATATTTATACCTTTCTCGGTATAATTATTTTTTCACTCTTGCACTCATAATTATACCGAATACGGTACAGTATTCAAGCTTCAAAGGAGGCGGGCCAACAACACAATAGCAACACAATAGGGACGGTTCATTTTTTGTCGCTTGCGACACAAAAAGAAACGACCCGATTGTGTAGGGTGTGTTGGTTTCAGGGGTTGAGCAGGATGTAGAA
>JAIRTN010000024.1 GCA_031254905.1 Coriobacteriales bacterium | reverse complement strand
ACCACGAGTGAGCCGGTGTGTTCACCCATCTCTATGTCGGCCTTGGAGTCGCCGATGGCAAGTGTTTGTTCGGGGCGAAGTCCGCGCTGCGCGATGTCTGCCGCGACGGCGCTCGCCTTTGAAACGCCGCGGGGCATGAGATGGTAGATGTGTATCTCGGGGCAGTCGATGAGCGTGTGTTGCTGGGGGTGGATTTCCCCGTTGTCGACGAGTAGAAGCGGGAGAGCCTCCTGCTCAAGAAGCGCCGCGACCTTATCCCCATTAACAAAACCTCTGAAGGCGTGCGTCACCATGCGCTCACCGGGGTAGGGGCGGTGCGGCTCGAACTTGCCGGGGAAGGCGGCGTACAGGCGCTCGATGACGCCGCTGCGCTCGATGAGCTGATAGGGGCTTGTGGCGGCGGGGAGTTCGCCGGGGGGCAGGCCGCTGGCCAGCACGGTGCTTGCCCAGTTGCCGAGGTTGTAGGTGACGCGCGCGCGGGCGCCGAAGCCTTCCATGACGAGGCAGCCGAGTTCGCCGATGAAGGTTTGGAGGTCGAGAATGCGCAGGAGTTCGTTGCCTTGGGCGCCGTTGCGGCCCGTGACGATGATGACTTCGATGCCGGCGCGTTTGAGGGCGACGAGGGCCTCGGCGGTGGCTGTGGAGGGTTCGCCGGCGTGGTTGGCGAGCAGTTTGCCGCCGGGCGCGAACAGCGTGCCGTCGAGGTCGCTGTAGACGTGGGTTACGCCTGCGAGTTGAGCGCGGGCGGCCTTTGAGGTTAGCAGGAGGGTGACATCCTTTGTTCCATCTTTCATCGTGTCGTCCATGCGCGGCCTTTCTGCGGTACAATCGTCCCTTAAGAATCCTGCATTACGAATAGCGCAAGTATAGCAAGGCAAGTATAGCAAGTATTGCAAAGGAGCCCTATGCTCTCAGAACGCATACAGTCGCGGATGATGCGGCTGCTCAACCGCCGGTATTTAGGCCTGAGGCCCACCGATTTAACCACGCTGCCGCCGCCCCACCCCGGTCAGGAGTACATGCTCTATGCCCACGTGCCCTTCTGCGAGCGGCTTTGCCCGTACTGCTCGTTTAACCGCTACCCCTTCTCGGAGGATCGGGCGGTGCCGTATTTTAAGAACCTCCGCCAAGAGATGCGCATGCTCAAAGACGCGGGCTACGACTTTGCCTCGCTGTATGTCGGCGGCGGCACGCCAACCATCATCGTGGAGGAACTCTGCGAGACCATCGACCTCGCGCGCGAACTGTTTTCTTTGCGCGAGGTTTCGAGCGAGACCAATCCCAACCACCTCACGCCCGAAATCGTCGAGGCGCTTGCGCCGCGCGTGCAGCGCCTGAGTGTCGGCGTGCAAAGTTTCGACGACGGCCTGCTCAAGCAGATGGAGCGCTACGAAAAATACGGCTCCGGCATGCAGATACTCGAGCGCATTGTGGCGATGAAAGACCGCTTTACCAGCCTCAACGTCGACATGATATTCAACTTCCCCAGCCAAACCGAGGACATGCTCATCAAAGACCTCGCCTGCATCCTCGAAAGCGGGGCAACGCAAGTAACCTTCTACCCGCTCATGGCCTCGCCCTCCGTGGCGCGCTCGCTTGCGCAGACGGTCGGCCACGTGGACTATCGCCGTGAGGAGCAATACTACCGCCTCATTTGCGACGCGCTTACCGGCGGCACAGAGCCGCGCTACACCTTCGGCAGCGCGTGGACCTTCAACGCGCTCAAAGGCGGCAGCGCGATGATAGACGAGTACATCGTCGACTACGAGGAGTACCCCGCCATCGGCTCGGGCGGGCTGAGCTACCTCGACGGCAGCCTGTACGTCAACACCTTCTCGGTGCGCGACTACAACGAGGCCATCGAGGCCGGCCGCATGAGCCTCATGGGGCGCACCCCCTTCAGCACTTGGGACCGGATGCGCTATCGCTTCATGATGCAACTTTTCGGCCTGCACCTCGACAAACGTCAGTGGCGGCGCGATTTTGGCTGCAGCGTAGTCCGCGGGCTGCCCGCCGAGTACGCGTTCTTCAAGGCAGTAGGCGCCATCGCCTACGAGGACGACGACAAAATCCTCCTCACCCCCAAAGGCCGCTACCTCATGGTGGCCCTCATGCGCGAATTCTTCATCGGCGTAAACGGTGTGCGCGACGAGGCCCGCGCCCGGCTCAACGGCGCGGAACGCGAGTTGTTTTTTGGCGAATGACGGATTGTTTTAATGGGGATGAGGACGAGCCGCAAGGGGGAAACGGGCCGCCCCTTATCCCTATAAAACTATACGCGATGCTTCCCGAGGCGCGTTTTGGGAGCGGGAAAAGGCGGGGATGGAGTACAATGGTAGGCCACGCCGCGAACAGACAGGAGTTAAGGGCAATGGCTTTTTATTATGACGATGCCGCGCACACGTTTAACGAGTATTTGCTGGTGCCGGGCTATTCTTCATCGGAATGTGTTCCCTCGGCTGTCGATTTGAGCGTCCCCTTGGTGAAGTACGCCAAGGCCAAGGGCGAGGCGCCCGCGCTGACGCTGAATATGCCGCTTACTTCCGCGATTATGCAGAGTGTGTCCAATGACGTGATGGCTATTGCGCTGGCGCGCGAAGGGGGCCTTTCTTTTATTTATAGTTCGCAGAGTGTGGAGAATCAGGCCGCCATGATTGCCCGCGTGAAGGACCACAAGGCGGGCTTTGTGCTGAGCGACTCGAATGTTTCGCCGGACGACACGCTGGAGACCGTCATCGCGAAGAAGGAGGCTTCTGGGCACTCGACCATGCCGGTTACGCACGACGGTTCGCCGCACGGGCGTCTGCTTGGCATTGTGACGAGCCGCGATTACCGCCCGAGCCGCACGCCGCTGAGCGCGAAGGTTTCGGAGTTTATGACTCCGCGCGAGCGCATTATTGCCGCGCCTGCCGAGACGTCGTTGAGCGAGGCGAACGATATCATTTGGGACAACAAACTTAACGCGCTGCCCGTGGTTGACGCGGAGGGGCGCCTGCTATACCTCGTGTTTCGCAAGGATTACGACTCTCATAAGCAAAACCCGCTTGAGAATCTCGACGCGCACAAACGCTACATTGTGGGCGCGGGAATAAACACCCACGACTACGAGGAGCGCGTTGGCGCGCTGCTCGGCGCCGGTGCCGACGTGCTGTGCATCGACTCCTCGGAGGGTTTTTCCGAGTGGCAGGCGCGCACCCTGGCGTGGGTTAAGCGCACGCACGGGGAGGACGTGAAAATCGGCGCGGGCAACGTTGTCGACAGGGAGGGTTTTCGGTTTCTTGCCGAGGCGGGGGCCGATTTTGTGAAGGTGGGCATTGGCGGCGGCTCCATTTGCATTACGCG
>JAIRTN010000028.1 GCA_031254905.1 Coriobacteriales bacterium | reverse complement strand
AACGGAATGTTTGTGTACTCAACTTTGCCGCGGTCGAAGTTGAGGATAGGTTTTGGTCCGTTATTATGGGCCAAGCTTGATGCATCGTCCATGAAGCGCTTGCCGTAACGGTTGACAATAATATAGTTAAACGGCTCCAAGCCGGTAAACTGCAGACAGACAGCTGTACCAGCTTCCTTCGTTGCTGGAAGCAATCCAAAGTTACCGTATTCGTTACTTGTCAGATGCCAAAGCGTGGCACCGGCAGCTGCGCAGATGTCTAATCCATCGCCGGTGTTATAGGGGGTTCCCCAAGGGTACTGGAAGATGCCTGTATGGTTGTACCAGGACTGCTTTTCGGGGTTATTCTCGTAGCTGCCTGTGCAAAAGATGACAGCCTTTCTGGCTTTGATCTTCAGCTCAGTTCCATCGGCTTTAGTGGCAACAGCTCCAAGCACCTCTCTGGTCAGAGGGTTTTGAATCAGGCCGGTGATTGGTGTTGCGAGACGGACGTCAACGCCATCGTCATGGGCAATTTTTGTCAAGGCTCCGAACAAGTTGACTCCGGATCCTGTCTTCTCGGTGCCGATGTCCAAAGTGAAACGGCCGCCACCTGAACGCTTAATGTTTGAGCCATCCTCAGTTCGAACGAACTTCAGACCATGGTCAGTAAGCCAGGGGTAGGTATCTTGCATGTTGTCGACCATCGCGTTGATGGCTTCAGTGTTTGGGACACCCTGAAATGAACTGCGGATGACCTTTTCTTTCATTTCCTGAGGATCATCGACCTGAATATTGGTATGGACAATCCCTGCTGAACAGCCGAAGTTGCCGCCATCTTCGACGACACTTTTCTCAAGCACGATACATGAAGCTCCCGCTTCGAGTGCCGTTATGGCGGCGGCGACACCAGCGGCGCCGTAACCAGCAATTACGATGTCGGTTTCCTCATCCCACTTCTCGGGTAGCCAAGGCTCGGTTCGAGCGCCATTGCTGGCTGGATCCGAAGCGCAGCCCGCAAACCCGGCCAAGGCTGTCGCCGCCCCTGCGCCTAGCGCACCTTGGACGAAGCCCCTCCTGGACAAGCCTTCCCCTTCTTTCTTCATTGATTCTCCTTTCAGACAAAAGATTTGTAGTCTCCCATGCACCCTCTGCTTGAGCAGTGCCAGTTCGGATGATACTTCTCATGTGTTCTTATCGAACCCCATGAAACGAGGGGTTTTGAGTCTGTCGCGATCGTCTTCCGAATGTGTCATGACACACATGTCCCCTTGTCAGGCTTCGAGTTCCGTCTGCACAACCGCACGGCGATAACAAAGAAGCCCCACGAGGGGGCCTCTTTGTTATCGTCATATGGAGCGGCAGACGGGACTCGAACCCGCAACGATCAGCTTGGAAGGCTGATGCTCTACCAATTGAACTACTGCCGCTCTTGGAAGTTGGATGCCCGTAAGGTGGGCGTCCGAGGCGTAAAACCGAGCATTGGAAACAGTAAAGGAAAACGGACGATAATTCAAGTCATGGGAGGAGGGGCGGGAGCGAGGGGCGAAACGTGCCGTTCTTATCCCTCTATCCTTGTTTTTGCTTTTGAGCTATTGCTGCAACATCGAGCATCGTTGCAAGAGAAGCGTGTGTTACTTGCGCTAACTATGTTATAGTGATAGGGCATATCAGGACGCTGTACCGACGGCAAAGTTACCCGGGCGCTCGGGGCGGAGTTGTACTCTCCCACGTCCGGGTTGATGTATGTCAGGGATGTCTGCGGATGTCCCCAGAATCGAGAGGAACGATGGCAACCTTGGAAACCACGAGCAAGAGAAGCGACGAGGATAAAATCGAGCTTACCGTGACCATCCCCGCCAGCGAAGCGCAGAGCGCTATCGACGCAAGCTACAAGAAGGCGGGAAAGGCGCGCATTCCGGGATTCAGGCCGGGGAAGGCCCCCCGCCGCGTACTGGAAAACTATTATGGAGGGAAGGAATACTTCCAAGCACAGGCAACCGACGAGTTGCTGAAGAAAAGTCTCCCGCTGGCGATAGACGCCGAGGGGCATGTGCCGCTCAGCAAGCCGGAGATTACGGAACTTGACCTTATTGAGGAAGGCAAGGATTATTGTTTTACGGCAACCTTCCCGGTGCGCCCGCAGTTTGAACTTTCTTCATACGGGCCGGTGCAGATTGAGTTGCCGAGCGAGGAGCCCACGCCCGAGGAGATAGACCAACGCGTTGATGTGATGCTCGGTTACTATATCGACTTTGAGGATGTTACCGACCGGGCCGTCCAAGGCGGCGACTATCTTACGCTGGGGATGGAAATCACGAGGGACGGGCAGCGCATCGAGGGATTGTCCGGCGAGGACCTTCCTTACCAGCTTGAATCCGGCGGCATGCCCGCGTCTTTTGACGAGAATCTGCTTGGCATGGAGATTGGTGAGACACGCGAGTTTGATTTTCTCATCCCCTCCCAAAATGCCGAGGAGGAGGGCGATGAGGGAAAACCGATGCACGTCGTGGCAACCGTTAAGGGAATCAGGACGGGAATCAAGCCCGAACTTACCGACGCGTGGGTGAAGGAGAAAATCGAGTTCGACAGCGTTGACGAGTTTAAGGGTCGTATCGCTGATTCGATTCGGACGCAGAAGCAATCGGATTTGGCGGCGCTCAGGGAGCGTCTTATCTCCGAGGAACTTGCGTTGCGCTTGCAGGGTGAGCCGCCGAGCGTGCTTGTCGCCCAGACCGAGCAGAGTGTTTACCGGGACTTCTTTACGTCGCTGCAGCAAAGCGGGCGGACCCTTGATGATTTTCTCGCCAGCATGAACGTTACCTTTGACGCGTTTCGCGAGGATGTTAAGCGACAGGCGATTGAAATTACCGCTCAGGGGCTTGCCCTCGACGCACTTGCCCGCCATCTGGCTTATGAGGCCACCGATGATGAGGTTCGTGAAGAATTTGCCTCGATTGACGCCGATGACCCTGAGGGGCGCTATCAGCAATGGAAAGAGGACGGGCGTCTCTCTGAAATTCGCGAAGGTCTGCTCAGAATGAAGGCCGCGCGTTATATCAATGAGAACGCGGAAGTGTTTGAGCCTGGCAAGAAGCCTGCTGCCAAGAAGGCCGCTACTAAGAAAGCCGCTGGAAAGAAGGCTGCGGCGGCTAAGGATGCCGGCGCTGGGAAGGGTGTTGCTGGGAAGGGTGCTGCTGGCGGCAAGGAAGCTGGCACCGACGCCGAGGCGTCCGCCGAGAAGGCCACCACGCGCAAGAAGGCGGCGAGCAAGGCAAAATCCACCGGAAAGAAATCCGATGGTGAAGAAGCCGCAAATGAAACGAAACCCGCGTCAGATAAAGTTGACGCGGAAAACTGAAGAACCAAAGATTTGAACAGGAGCATAGTATGAGTATTCAACGGACACATTCGGCATTGATACCCTATGTTATCGAGCAGTCGCCGCGCGGCGAGCGGAGTTTTGACATCTATTCGCGCCTCCTTAACGACCGTATTGTCTTTTTGGGAGAGGCGATTGATGACCACGTGGCGAATACGGTGGTCGCGCAGCTACTTCATCTGGAAAGCGATGACC
This sequence comes from Coriobacteriales bacterium, assembly GCA_031254905.1. The sequence goes on along the minus strand of JAIRTN010000028.1, from coordinate 5,540 downwards.
CCGAGAAGGATATCTCGCTGTATATCAACTCGCCGGGTGGCGTTATTACGGCGGGGCTGGCCATCTATGACACCATGCAATTCATCAAATGCGATGTCTCGACCATCTGTCTTGGGCAGGCGGCGTCGATGGCAGCCATCCTGCTGGCCGCAGGAGCGCCCGGCAAGCGTTTTGCCCTGCCCAACTCGCGCGTTATGATTCACCAACCGAGCGGTGGTGCCCAAGGTCAGCAGACGGAGATTGAGATAGCCGCGCGCGAGGTGCGTTACGTGCGCGAGCGTATCAACAAGATACTCGCCAATCACACGGGCCAAACGCTTGAGAAAGTCCATGATGACACGGAGCGCGACAACTTTATGTCGGCCGAGGAATCGAAGGAATACGGAATCGTTGACGAGATATTCTTTAGCCGCGACATCAAGAAGGAAAGAAAGGCTGAATAAAGCCAAAGTTTTGGAGGAAGTGCGAGTAGAGCAAAATGGCTAAGAAGAATAACAATTTTGGCTTTGGCGGCGGAGATGACTTCGATGGATTCGACCCGGAGGATTTTGCGGGATTTGATGAGGTTCGATGCAGCTTCTGCGGGAAAACTCAGGATATGGTTCGCAAACTTATCGCCGGGCCCAATGTTTTTATCTGTGATGAGTGCGTGCAGCTTTGCGAGGAGATAATCGGCCACGACTTTGTACAGGAGGAGGACGAGCAGGCGGGCGAGGAGGAGTCTTTGCTTCTCGACGATTTGCCTACACCCTCCGAAATCCATCGGGAACTCTCGAAGTATGTCATCGGTCAGCAGAGTGCTAAAAAGGCGCTTTCGGTTGCCGTTTACAACCACTACAAGCGTGTTGCGCTCGGCGTGGATTCCCGCACGGATGAAGTCGAACTTGCCAAGAGCAACATCCTGCTGCTCGGACCTACCGGTTGTGGCAAGACGCTGCTTGCGCAGACGCTCGCTCGTATCCTGCAGGTTCCCTTTGCCATTGCGGACGCAACGGCGCTTACGGAGGCGGGCTACGTGGGTGAGGATGTTGAGAACATCCTGCTCAAACTTATCACCGCCGCCAATTTTGAGATTGAGTCGGCACAAATCGGCATCATCTACATCGACGAAATCGACAAGGTTGCCCGCAAGGCGGAAAACCTCTCCATCACCCGCGATGTCTCCGGCGAGGGAGTTCAGCAGGCGCTTCTCAAAATCATCGAGGGTACCGAGGCCTCCGTTCCGCCGCAGGGGGGCCGCAAGCACCCGCAGCAGGAACTTATCAAGATTGACACGACCAATATCCTGTTCATCTTGGGCGGGGCCTTTGTTGGTTTGGATAAGATAGTCAGCGAGCGCATCGGCAAGAAGGGCATTGGCTTTGCCGCCGAAATCAAGAAACCGCGCAGCCAACAGTCCTCGGAGATACTCTCGAAAACTCTGCCGGAGGACCTCAATCGCTTCGGTATGATTCCCGAATTTGTAGGGCGTATTCCGGTTATCTGTACGGTTGAGGAACTGTCGGAAGACGACCTTGTTCGGGTTCTCTCCGAGCCGAAAAACGCGCTGGTCAAACAGTACACGCGTATGTTCTCCTTTGAGGACGTGAAACTTACGTTTACGGACGCGGCGCTCAAGGGTATCGCCGAGGAAGCCGTCAAGCACGGTACCGGCGCGCGCGGCCTGCGGGCCATCTGCGAGCGCACCCTGCTCGACACGATGTACGATTTGCCCGGCAGCAACTCAATCTCTGAGGTTGTGGTGACGCTGGAGGCCGTGCGTGGAGAAAGCAAGCCCACGATTGTCTACCGGACCAGCAGTAAGTCCGTGGGAAAGACCTCGGCAAAGGCTTCTGCGTAGGGTAGGTACCTCGCGCCTCGCGTTCCTGCCCCGCCTCGCGTCCCGCCCTTCTCGCCAACCCTCGCCGCCGGCCTTGCAGGCCGCTAAACGCGCCTAGGCCCCCCGCCGGCTCCGCTTACGCGAGGAGTTTCTCGGCGGCGGCCATGCGAGCGCAGACGCAGAACAGCTCGCTTGCGAGGGCCAGTTCCTCCAAGCCGGGGTAGGTCGGGGCGATGCGAATGTTCGTGTCGCGATGGTCAAAGCCGTAGGGGAAGGTCGCGCCCGCGCCCGTCAGCACCACACCAGCCTTCGCGGCAAGTTCCACCGTCCGCTTCGCCGTGCCAGCGCAGCCGTCAAACGAGATGAAGTAGCCGCCGCGCGGACGGGTCCACTGAGCAATGCCCAAGGCGCCGAGTTCGCGCTCCAGCGTTTCAAGCACCACCTCAAATTTCGGCGCAATGATGGCGGCCTGCTTGCGCATGTGTTCCCTCACGCCATCGAGGTCGCGCAGGAAGGCCACGTGACGTAGCTGGTTTAGCTTGTCCGGCCCGATATTCTGCAGGGAGATATACCGCACAATCTCCGCGAGGTTCTCCGGCGAGGTCGCGAGCGCGGCAATTCCGCCGCTGGCAAACGTCACCTTCGAGGTTGAGGCGAACATATAATAAAGGTCGGAGTTGTCCGTATCCTCACACGCCGCCGCGAGGTTGAGCAGGGTATCGCCCGGTTCCTCAAGGTCGTGTACCGCGTAGGCGTTGTCCCAAAACACGCGAAAGTCGCCCGCCGCCGGCTCAAGCGCCGCAAAACGCCGCACAACCTCCGCGGAGTAGGTGCAGCCGCCGGGGTTGGAGTACTTCGGCACGCACCAAATGCCCTTAACGGCCGGGTCGGTCTGCACGAGGCGCTCCACCAAATCCATGTCGGGGCCCTCCGGCGTCATCGGAATCTCGACGTTTTTGATGCCGAGGCTCTCCGTTATCGCAAAATGGCGGTCATAGCCGGGGGCGGGGCAGAGGAATTTTATGCTGTGCAGTTCGCGCCACGGCTGAAACCCGCGCACGCCAAACAGCATCGAGCGCACTACGGTGTCGTGCATCAGGGCAAGCGACGAATTGCCGCTTACCAGCACCTGCGCGGCCGGCACGCCGAGAATGTCGCCCATCAGTTTGCGAACCTCGGGTATGCCAAGCAGCCCGCCGTAGTTGCGCGCATCCTCGCCCGCGCTGTCAAGCGGCCCCGTGCCGGCACTCGGCCCTACTGCGTCGAGCAGCGGCATGGACAGGTCAAGCTGCGCGGGAGAAGGCTTGCCACGCGCCATATTAAGCTTAAGCCCCCGCTGGCAAAACGCCTCATACCGCTCACCGAGCGCCGCAAGTTCCTCACGCAATTCCTGCGCACTCATTTCCGTATACCCCGCCGTGCATGCCGTTTGTTCTGTCATTGTTCGTTCCCTCTCTCGGTTTTTGCTACCACGGCTCCATAGTAGCTCAAATTATCGTATAATGCAGCCGCGGTTCGTGTCAAAAAAGTGGGAGGTCCACACGGGGAAAGCCAGACAGTAGTAATAATTGGGATGAAACCGGGCGCGTTTGGCTCGTACTCGTCCCAATTCCAATCTGGCGGCACCCAACGGGTACCATCCAACCAGCACCATCCAACCAGCGCAAGCCATACGGGAGAAACGGGGAAACCATGCAGACGAGCGACATTCTCATCCTTATCGCCATGATTATCTACATCGCGGTCATCCTTGGTATCGGGTTCTTCTACGCCAAGCGCTCGCAATCATCGACCGAGGAATTTTATCTCGGCGGTCGCAAGCTGGGGCCTTGGGTTGCCGCGATGAGCGCCGAAGCCTCCGACATGAGTGGCTGGCTGCTCATGGGGCTGCCCGGCGTTGCGTACTTTACTGGCGCGAGCGAGGCGGCATGGACGGCCATCGGTTTGGCCTGCGGTACCTATCTCAACTGGCTCATTGTCGCCAAGCGTCTGCGCAAGTATTCGCAGGTTGCCGGTAACGCCATCACGCTGCCGGACTTCTTCTCCAACCGCTTCCACGACACCAAGCGCATCCTCATGAGTGTCGCCGCCCTGTTTATCCTCGTGTTTTTTGCGATTTATGTGGGTAGCTGCTTTGTCACCACCGGCAAGCTGTTCAACACGCTGTTTGGCTGGCCCTATTTTGGCATGATGGTTGTTGGTGCCATACTCGTATTTATCTATACGCTCATTGGCGGGTTTCTTGCGGAGAGCGTCAGCGACTTTGTGCAAGCCATGGTTATGGTGGTCGCGCTCATCATCGTACTCGTTGGCAGCATTGTTTCCATCGGTGGCATCGAAAATGTTGTCGAGTTCATCCGGAGTGTGCCCGGTTTTGGCTCGCTTGTGCAATCGGCGACACCTCTGGTGGACGCGGATGAGGTGCAACAAGTCGTAGCGGGTGAACCCCAATGGGGCGAGCCGGGTGGCTACGGCTTCATCGTCATCCTCTCGACGCTGGCTTGGGGCCTCGGCTACTTCGGTATGCCTCAAGTCCTCCTGCGCTTCATGGCAATCCGCTCCTCGCGCGAAATCAAGTCGGCGCGCCGCATCGCCACTGTGTGGTGCGTTATCTCGCTTTCCGCCGCCGTGGCCATCGGTCTCATCGGGCGCGCGCTGTTCCCCGATTTGCTTCTCACGAGCAGCGGTGTCGAGAGCATCTTCATCGAGATGTCCAAGTTCCTGCTCCCGGCGCTCTTGGCGGGCATCATGCTCTCGGGTATCTTTGCCGCCACTATGAGTTCGGCGGACTCCTATATGCTCATCGCCTCCTCCGCCATCGCGCAAAACCTGTTTAAGGGACTGTTTAAGAGGGACGCGACCGACAAGCAGGTCATGTGGGCGGCGCGCATCACAATGACGCTCATCCTCATTTTTGGCATCATCGTTGCTGCCGACGAGAACTCCTCTATCTTCCGCGTGGTCAGCTACGCCTGGGCGGGCTTTGGCGCCACCTTTGGACCGCTGGTACTCCTCTCGCTGCTCTGGCGTCGCGTAAACCTCCCCGGCGCGCTTGCCGGCATGGTCAGCGGCGGTGTGATGATTTTTGTGTGGCATGAGTTGGTGCGTCCCCTCGGCGTAAGACTCGGCGGCTCGCTGGGCGACCTTCTCAATATCTACGAGTTGTTGCCGGCCTTCATCATCGGCCTTGTCGCGATAGTCGTGGTAAGCCTGCTTACCAAACCGCCCTCCGAGGCCATAACCAAAGAGTTCGACCACTACATGGAAGCCGACGTCTAAGAGGCGCCCACAGGCGGGTAAAAAGCGTGGCGCTCCCATCGTGCGCGCGAGGCGGCCTCGCCGCCCGCGGTGACGCATGCGCCGGGCTTGTTCCGGCAACCTAGTCCCGCGGATGGCATCTGAACAAAAAACGAGCGGAGGTTGCGGCGCAAGAGGGTGTTGTGAGTTGAGGCTCTGTAGGAGCGCCGGCTTTTTCTGATTCGGCTCGCAGCCGCGCGATTACCAGACGCTCTCGAACCAGTTAAAGGCTTGGAGTTTTTCGTCATCGGTTATGATGACGAGGTTCTCGAGCGCCGCCTGTCCATCTGCCCGTCCATCTGCCTGTTCGCGCGCCCCGCCCGCCCGAGCAACTGCCCGTCCGACCGCCCTCCCGCGCGTCCTCCCGGGCCGCTCAGGCTCCCCATAACTGCAACTCCTCCTCAGGCAAAGGCTCAAAAAAGCT
>JAIRTN010000154.1 GCA_031254905.1 Coriobacteriales bacterium | reverse complement strand
AAGGCGGCCACGGCAAGGACGAGCAGGGTGATGACGATCGTCAGTACGCGCCCGAACGCCTTGCTTGTGCGCCGCGTTGTGCGCCGCTGCTGGGCCCGATGCTCGCGCACCGTCATCCCCCGCGCGTCGCGGCCGCTGCGTCGCACACGCCGAGAGTTGCGCACACCTTCCCCACCTCGAGACGAGAACCCGCTGGTAGCAGACGTGTCGCCTACCTGGTGACGTTCCCGCGAACGCGCATCCTGGGCATCGCCGAGCACGCGGACCGTGTTGTCGGAGCGGAAGCGTGCGTAGCGCGCGCGAGGGTCTTTGGCCTGTGTCTGCGCCGCGAGGTCGTTTTTCGCGGACTGGATGTAAGCGACCTTGCTTCGATTGGGAGAGGGCAACGGGCGTGCGGATTGCTGCCGCCCCGTCTCCGAGGCGCCCCTGCGCACTTGCGTTTTTTTGCGGTTACGAGAAGCCGATGAATCGGATCTCGGGTTGTAGTTCGTGGCCATATTCCTCTCTCACACGCTTGCGTATATACATGATTATAGCGATTACATCCGCGGCAGTGGCCGTGCCGTTGTTCACGATGAAGTTTGCGTGCAGCTCGGAGACGCTTGCGCCGCCCACCGTGTAACCCTTGAGGCCGAGCCCCTCGATGAGCTGGCCGGCCGAGGCGTCGGGGGGATTGCGAAAGATGCTTCCCGCGTTGGGAACGGTAAGCGGCTGGGTCTTGCGGCGACGCCGTAGCGACGCCTCCATCTTGGCCCGTATCTGGCCGAGGTGCCCCTGTTTGACCCGCAGGCCCCCCTCCACGATGATTTCACCGGCGGGGATGCCGCTGTACCGATAACTCCAGGGGAGCTCGTTGGTCGCATAGCGCACGAGGCCCTGGCCGGGGCGCAGCACGGTGACTGACTCAACGATGCCGCCTATCCACTCCGCCGCGCTGCCGGCGTTCATGAACAGCGCACCGCCGAAGGTGCCGGGGATGCCAACGGAGAATTCGAGGCCGGAATACCCGCCCTTAAAGGCGCTCTGCGCAAGGTTGGAGAGAATGACGCCAGCGCCCGCGACGAGGAGAGTCTCTCCTGCCTCCTCATCGGGGAAGCTGAAGCGTTTGAATTCGGAGCCGAGCGTGACTATTGCGCCGTTAAAACCCTCATCGCTGACCAAAAGATTGCTGCCCTTGCCGACAACGCACCAGGGAAGGCTGTGGCTGTTGAACACCTCAAGACAGCGGGTGATATCCGCAACGGAGGCACATTCGATGTAGAGCGAGGCAGGGCCACCTATTCGATAACTCGTGTGGCGCGCCATCGGCTCATCGTAGGATACCGTGCCTTTGATGGTCCCTTCGAGGTCGCAGTAGGCATCAAAGCCCGCCATCGCCGTCCTCCCGTTGCTCAAGTGCCTCGAGGATGAGCGGGGCAAGCACCGTTATGTCTCCCGCACCCATCGTGATAATGAGGTCGCCCTCGCTAGCGGCGGCAACCATTGCCTCGACCGCATCGGTGCGGTGCCTGATGGCGCGGACCTGAGCCGTGGGGTCATAGACACGCACGGCCTCGGCCAAAGACTCGCTGTTGACACCCGGTATCGGTGCTTCTCCGGCGGAATATATCTCCATGAAGCTGATGGTATCCGCATCGTCGAAGGCGCGGGCGAACTCGTCGAAAAGCGCCTGAGTACGTGTGTAGCGATGGGGCTGGAACAAAACGTGTACCCCGCGGTAGCCAAACTCGCTTGCGGCCTTGAGAGTCGCGGCAATCTCGGTTGGATGATGGCCGTAATCGTCAACGACAGTGACGCCTGACGCCTGGCCAATGAGCTCGAAACGACGTCGAACACCGCCGAATTGACTTAAGGCTGCGGCCGCCTCATCGCGCTTGATGCCGCAGGCATCGAGGGCTACCATCACCGCGGTCGCATTGAGCATGTTGTGGATGCCCGGAGCAGCAGAAAGACTCAAAGAACAACGCTGCCCGTCCGCGAACACAACGTCGAAGCTCGATCTTCCCGTGCGCTCATAGTGCGCGGCAAACCCGTCCGTGCTGCCGTAGACAACGACCCTGCGCCCGCTGCGCTCGGCGAGCTCGACAAGGCCAGGGTTGTCGCCGCAGACGACCAGGGTCCCGCTGGGGATGACCTTGCTCAAGAAGGAGCCAAAGGCGTCTTTGATCTCGGCGATGCCGGAGTAGTGGTCGAGGTGGTCTTCCTCGATGTTCGTGACGATGGCGAGGTCTGGGTCGAGCCAGACGAAGGAGCCGTCGGACTCGTCCGCCTCCACAACAAAAAAGTCGCCGGTGCCGGGCTGAGCTGTGGAATCGTAGCCGTTGACCACACCGCCGACGAGAAAGGTCGGCTTGAGGCCGAGGCGGTCGAGCGTAGTTGCCAGCATGGATGAGGTCGTGGTCTTGCCGTGCGTGCCGGTGACCGCCAGGGTGCGGTACCCCTCGCAGAGATAGGCGAGCATGCGAGCACGCGGCCATATCTCGAGCCCGCGCTCGACGGCCGCCTGGTACTCGACGTTCTTTTCGGGAATGGCCGACGAGACCACGACGACGTCGATGTTAGGGTCTGCGACGTGCTCGGCGCTGTGGCCGACCGTGACCGGCACGCCCGCGCGGAGCAGCGAACGCATGTAACGCGACTCCTTGAGATCGGAGCCGGTTACCTCAAGGCCGCGCTCGTGG
>JAIRTN010000121.1 GCA_031254905.1 Coriobacteriales bacterium | reverse complement strand
TGGTGGGGGTGCGGTGTTGCTATCCGAATACTCTCCGAGTAGACTGAGACTCGTACTGCTCCCCATTTATTACTAACCGGACGTGACACAGGGAATGATGCGGATATGAAGTTTGTTTCTTGGAATGTGAATGGGCTGCGCGCGAACATCAAGAAGGGTTTTTATGAGGCGTTTGCGGCTCTTGATGCGGATGTTTTTGCTGTTCAGGAGACTAAATTGCAGGAGGGGCAGGTGGAATTGGCCATTCCTGAGGAGTACCATCAGGTTTGGAGTTATGCCGAGCGCAAGGGTTATTCGGGGACGGCGGTGTTCTCGCGGGAGGAACCGCGGCGAATCATACACAGGCTGGGGATTACGGTGCAGGATACCGCGGGCTATGGCATGGGGGACGTGGCGGCGGTTGACGCGGAGGGGCGGCTGTGCGCGCTTGAGTTTGAGGACTACTGGTTTGTGTGCTGCTATACGCCCAACGCGCAGGATGAGTTGAGGCGTATTGGGCCGCGTTTGGTGTGGGGCGCGGCGTTTACGCGTTTTGTGGCCGGGCTTGCCGAGGATAAGCCGGTGATTGTCTGTGGCGACCTCAATGTGGCGCATAACGAGATTGACCTTAAGAATCCCGGGCCTAACCGTGGCAACGCGGGGTTTTCGGATGAGGAGCGGGCGGATTTTCAGGCGCTGCTCGATGCCGGATTTACCGATAGTTTTCGCTTTTTGTACCCGGATGTCGCGGGGGCTTATTCGTGGTGGAGTTTTCGCAGCAACGCCCGTGCCAACAATACGGGCTGGCGCATCGACTATTTTCTTGTCTCAGACGATTTGCGTGAGCGCATTGTGCAGGCGAGCATTTATCCCGAGATAATGGGTTCGGACCATTGTCCGGTGGGGCTTGAGTTGTTGTAGGGTGCTGCTTGGTGATGTCGCTCGGTGCTGCCCGGTGCCAGCCAGTGCTGCCGCTCGGCGGCGGAGCGGAGGTGCCGCTCGACACCGGCCAGTGCTGCCCGGCGGCAGCCAGCGGTGCCGGTGCTAGTTGGTGGCAAAACAGAGGAGGTCGGGGGAGGCGAGCGTAATCGTCGCGTTGCTCTCGGCGGGCTCTCCGTTGATGAGCGTGATGGTGCGCTCTCGCGTGGCAACCACCCTGCTGGAATCGAGTTTGTCGTAGAGTTTCATCTTGATAGTCATAATCGGCTTGCTCTCCGTGCTGTTGATTATCGTGGCCTCCAAAGAGATGGTGTAGCCCAGATAAAACTCGTTGCCCATCAGGTTGACGGAGGTGGCGGGCCCGGAATCGCTCGGTACGGAGCGGAAAAACAGCATCCCCCGCTCCTGCGATGAGGCGCCGTTGACATCGGTGGATACGTAGAAAAGGCCGGCATTTTCATCAAGGTTTCCCGAGGGCGCGCCCGTTCTTTTCTCAACCATGCTCGTGTAGAGTAGCCTGTTCTGCACGGTGTTGAATGCGCCGTCGATGATTTGTTGCTCCAGCGCGCGCTGCGTCGTGTGTTGAGCCATGCTCGTGCCGGAGAGCAGAATGGCAGCGGCAATGCCCATGACAATCAGGGAGATGCCCATCGCCACGATAAGTTCGACGAGGGTAAAGCCCCCTTTGTTCTGTCGCAACGCAGGCCATGCTGCGGTCTCGCGCTGCCCCCGCGCACCGCCCCAAGCCGTCGCCCTATGTCGCACTCGCCGAAGCATCAATTCTCATCCTTTTGCCCAAAAGTGCGCAGGCTGCGTCCGTCTTCGGTTGTGAAAGTATTTATGTCGAGGTCGATGCTCGTAATCGGATTGCCCTGCTCGTCCGTAAGAGTAAGGGTGCCGTCATCTGTGTCGGATTCGGTGCCAAAGGCTATGTCTGAGGTCAGCGCCGCGTCCGCGTTCGTAATGTCCGACGCCCTCACGTTAATGCTTCCCATCGTGTAAAACGCGTACACAAGAATCACGGAGACGATGGCGATAATGGCGGCGGCAACCAAGACTTCAACCAAACTCAGGCCCGCGGTAGACGCGCACGTCCCCCGCAGCCGCTGCGCGAATCGCTGTGCGAACCGCCGCGATGCCAGCCCCTGTAGCCCCCGCAGCCCCTTCAGCTCCTTCAGCCCCCGCAGGTCTCGCGGCATCAACCACCCGTCGGATGAATAAGAGAGCGCTTCCCTGTCTGCTCGGCTCAGCATGACGCCTGAACCCCCTTCCCTTGACTATCTTACCGCGGCTCCTTTGGGCAGAGCAATGCCCCAGCTTAGCCACTGTTAAGTATAGCGTTCATTGCCCCGCCCTCACATAGGTAAGTGGCGCCATTCATCAGGACAAACGGCGCAAATCACGCAAAACGGCACAAATGTGGGGGCAAACGGCGCGCGGTGCGCAAAACAGCAGGAGCGTCACATCGCCTTGTATAGGGAGAAGTACGGGTGCAAACCGCCCGTACTTCTCCCAATTCCACCTAACTCAAAAACCTCTGTGGCGCGCTGCGCTCTGGCTCAACTCAGACCGGGGAGCGCGGGGATGCTGGCGAAGCCGCGCTCGAGGTCGGCGTCGCTGGGGATGTAGTCGGTCATGGTGCCGTCATTATATTGCTGATATGCGAGCAAATCGAAATAGCCGTTGCCCGTGAGGCCAAAGAGGATGACTTTTTCCTCGCCGGTTTCGCGGCAGCGGAGCGCCTCGTCGATGGTGACGCGGATGGCGTGGGCGGATTCCGGCGCTGGCAGCGTGCCTTCGCAGCGCGCGAATAGCTCGGCCGCCTCGAAGACCCGGCTTTGCTCTACGGAGCGCGCCTCGTCGAGGAAGCCGTCGTGGTAGAGTTGGCTGAGGATGGGGCTCATGCCGTGGTAGCGCAGGCCGCCGGCGTGGTTGGCCGAGGGGATGAAGCCGTTGCCGAGCGTGTACATTTTGGCGAGCGGCGTTACTTGGCCGGTGTCGCAGAAGTCGTAGGCGAAGCGGCCGCGGGTCATCGAGGGGCAGGAGGCCGGCTCGACGGCGATGAAGT
>JAIRTN010000104.1 GCA_031254905.1 Coriobacteriales bacterium | reverse complement strand
GGCAGAGTTTAGCGCCGAAGAATTGAGTGAAGCGCGTCGCGCCTTGTTGTCGTTGCGCAACAAGAACGAAAAAGCGTCGAACAAGCTGAAGGAAGGCTCCTGGCAGAGCAGACTTACTATAGGCATCGTGAGGGCAACGGACGTAGCGCTTGGGTTGATTGACGGGAATAATGGCGCATTGGACGTAGATTCGCTGAGCGAAACTCACGCCGTGCTGACAGACGCTCGCCAACGCGCCGAGGCCGTCATCGGCAAATTTGCGGAGGGGACTTCGCAGCGCACATTGCAGAAGAATCGAATTGCCGCTTTGAATGTTGCGCTCACGCTGGTCGAAAGGGAGCAGACGAGGGCCGGGATTTTTAAGGGATGACCCGATGCCATCCGCAGGACTAGATTTCTCTCTGCGCCCTTCGGGCTCCTATCGAAATGACAGTGGACCGTCCGAAGGCGTGTGTGCGGGCTGCGTTCAAAATGACAACCTACCAGCGTCTTCGGGTCCACCATCGTGCACACAATGGGGGCGATACGCGGTTTTTGATTCGGGTTGCGGCCGTGAGACTGGCCATTTCTCCTTCCGCCTGCGACTTCGTTCAACTCATAAAATGACAGTTGGGGATTCGAGACAGGGGTGGGGGTTATATGTTAGTATTGGCTAACTCGTGGAAATGAGTTGTCCGAATCTCTGAGTTAGGTTGGACATACGTCGATAAAAGGAGAGAGCATCATGGCAACAGCAATCATTTATTGGAGCGGAACCGGAAACACTGAGACAATGGCAAAGGCCATCGAGGAGGGCCTGCGGGCGAAGGGCGCGGAAGTGGCGCTGTTCCCTGTTGAGCAGGCGCCAGCAGGTGTTGAGAACAACTACGAGAAGTTCGCCTTTGGCTGCCCGTCTATGGGAGTTGAGGTGCTGGAGGAATCTGAGTTTGAGCCCTTCTTCAGCGGAATCGAGGGGGCTCTCGCCGGAAAGAAAGTCGCGCTGTTTGGCTCCTATGGATGGGGAGATGGCGAGTGGATGCGCGACTGGCAGCAACGTACGGAAAATAAGGGCGCGCTCCTCTTTGAGGAGGGGCTCATCTTTCTGGAGGAGCCGAATGAGGAAGAATGTCGGGCGTTTGGGGAGCGCTTCGCGGAGTTTTAAGGAAGCGCCGAACGAGGACGGGATGGGATAAAGTACGTTGTAAGCTTTCGGCGCTTCCTTCGGGAAGTGGGAGGGGTTGAAGGGAGTGGGACCTGTTCGGCTCCCTATTAAAGAGCGCTGTGGCCGCCTTGTGTAGGTGATTGTGCAAGGCGGCCGGCGTTATTTTTGCGACTTTTTGCGCTCCGTGGCGCTGAGGATGCGCTTGCGCAGGCGGATGCTTTTGGGGGTTATTTCGACGAGTTCGTCGTCCTCGATGTACTCGAGCGCTTCTTCGAGCGTGAAGGTGACGGGCGGGGTGAGTTGGATGCCTTTATCGGCGGTTGAGGCGCGCATGTTGGTGAGTTGTTTGGCTTTTGCGACGTTGACGACCATGTCGCCCTCGCGCGCGCTTTGGCCCACAATCATGCCCTCGTAGCACTCCTCGCCCGGGCCGATGAAAAGTGTGCCGCGTGTTTGGAGCGTGTCGAGCGCGTAGGCGACGCTTTTTTCGTTGGTCATTGCGATGAGCGAGCCGACTTTGCGGCCCGGCAGTTCGCCGCGAAACGGGCCGTACTCCGAGAAGCGATGAAAGAGGATGGCCTCGCCGCGCGTTGCGTTGAGGATGCGCGTGCGCAGGCCCATGGTGCCGCGCGTTGGTATTTTGAAAACGAGGTGGACGTGTTCTTCGCGCTGGGTCATGTCTATCATTTCGCCGCCGGAGGAGCCGAATACCTCGATGGCCTTGCCCGCGTACTCGCTCGGCACGTCGACGGTTGCCTCCTCGATTGGCTCGGTTTTGGCGCCCTGCGCGTCTTTGCGGAAAAGGACGCGGGGCCGCCCCACCTGAAACTCGAAGCCCTCGCGCCGCATGGTTTCCATAAGGACGCTGAGATGGAGAACACCGCGCCCGGCGACCTCGATGCCCGCCCCGCTTTCGAGGGGGGTGATGCGCATTGAGATGTTTGATTCCGCCTCGCGGGCGAGTCGCTCGTTGAGTTGGCGCGCGCCGACGATGGTGCCCTCGCGACCTACAAGAGGGCTGGTAGAGGCCGAGAATACCACCGCCATTGTGGGCTCCTCGACCTTGATGGGGTCGAGTTCTAAGGGGGATTCGCGGGAGGTAATCATGTCGCCGACGTCCGCATCATCGACGCCTACGACCGCAACGATGTCGCCTGCGAGGGCCTCGTCGCGCTCGGTGCGTCCAAGCGCCTCGAAGGCAAAGAGTTGCTTGATTTGCGCGTTGTAGCGCGTGCCGCTGTTTTTGATGACCAGCACGCCCTCACCGCGGCGCAGGGTGCCGGAGAAGATGCGGCCGATACCGATGCGGCCTACGTACTCGGAGTGGTCGATGGTGCAGAGTTGCAGCGCGAGCGGGCCGGCGGGGTCTACGTCGGGGGGCGGAATGTGATTGAGGATGGTGTCGAGCAGCGGGGTCATGTCGGTGGTGTCGTCCTCGGGTTCGTAGCGCGCGAAACCGCTTATCGCCGAGGTGTAAATCGTGGGGAAGTCAAGTTGCGCGTCGGTGGCGTTGAGGTCGAGCATGAGGTCGAAGACCGCGTCGAGTACCTCGTGGGGACGGGCGCCCGGGCGGTCTATCTTGTTGATGACGACGATGGGCTTCAGGCCGAGTTCCAGGGCGTGGCGCAAAACGAAGCGCGTTTGCGGCATGGGGCCCTCGAAGGCGTCGACGATGAGGAGGGCGCCGTCTGCCATTTTGAGGACGCGCTCGACTTCGCCGCCGAAGTCGGCGTGGCCCGGCGTGTCGATGACGTTGATTTTTGTGTTGCGGTAGTTAATTGCTATATTTTTTGACAATATTGTGATGCCGCGCTCGCGCTCTTGGTCGTTGGAGTCGAGGACGCGCTCGGCAACCTGCTGGTTCTCACGGAATACTCCGGTTGCGTAAAGCAGGCGGTCGACCAACGTTGTTTTACCGTGGTCTACGTGGGCGATAATCGCGATGTTTCGTATATGCTCTTGGAGCATGGGCAAACCTTTCTTTGTTTTCTTGGGCTAGCGGGCTGGTGGGGCTGCCTGCTGGCGGATGGCGAATGGCGGGCCACCCCATGATGGGTGGGCTTGGTGGTGCTGGGGCGGGGCGGACAGGCTGGTGGCGGATGGTGCTGCCTGCTGCCTGCTGGCGGTTGGCGGATGGCGGTTGGCGGTTGGCGGACTGCTCACCCAGCGCGCGGCCACCCCTCGGCCACCGCGCGGCTACAACTCACTGAGTTCCCGCTCACACTTCTTGCGTCCTTTCTCAAGTTCGGCAAGATGGCCGTTGATAATCTTGATGTTCGCCTGCGAGGAAAACAGTTGAACACCTCCCCACACGATGGCAACCGGAGCAATCGCCAGCAGGGGCCTCATAACCCGCCCGACAAGCATGCCGATGAGGCCACCCGCGAGAAGGTAGATACCAATACGGCGTCGGTCGACTTCGGTGTCAAGCTGGGCGGTAAGCTGCACACGCGCCGCGGCGATACCCGCCAAGCGCGCCTTGAGAGCAGACACGCGATCCCGCGGCCCGCCGTTGGAGCCAGAGCCACTGGAGCCACCAGAGCCGGAGCCCCTGCCACCCGCGGCAGCGCCAGCGCCAGCGCCAGCCGCGCCTCCCCTACCCGCCCGCGCGCCGCGACCCGCAGCACCACCGCCGCCGGAGGTACCTCGCCGCGACCCGCGCGCAGCAGCCAACAGCAACTCGCGCGCCTCATTGACGTGCTTAAACTGCTCGGTTGCTCGCTCGGCAAGCTTCTTGTTGTCGGCGTACTTATCCGGATGAAGAATCTGCGCCATCTCCTTGTACGCAAGTTTTATGTCCGCCTCGGTGGCGTCCTCATCAAGCCCAAGAAGCCGCAAAGCCTCATCACGTGTCATAAAAAGCACTCCAGAGTAGGAAAACTGACCTCAACCATACTAACGCAAGCGCACTTTTTTTGCTATTTGCCGGTTTATTTAGGAAATTAAGAGGAAATTCAGTGGATTTTATTGGACAAAGGGTTCATACTGTTATAGAGTAGTCGGGCGCTTTTTTTCTGCGCTACGGGCCCGTAGCTCAGTTGGTTAGAGCGCACGGCTGATAACCGTGAGGTCATTGGTTCGAATCCAATCGGGCCCACCACTTTTGCAATAAACGCTCTAGCGTGAGCC
>JAIRTN010000070.1 GCA_031254905.1 Coriobacteriales bacterium | reverse complement strand
GAATCGTTCCACGTTGAACTGTCGAGGCCGCAGACGCCCAACCAGACGATGACGAACAAAATATAGCCGAGAACCATGATGCCGCTTTTGCTAAGTTTGTTCCCTATCTCATGGGCGGCGATGCACGTAAAAATAAAGGTGATAATGCCAAGGCCCGGAACAAGCAGGAGCAGGGTAATCCAACCGGAATAGCCTCCCAGTTCAAGGAAGGTCCACGTGTTGTGGAAGGGTACCCACGCTCTCCAGCCTTCGACACCCGCCTTGGCAAACAGCTTCATCAAAAAGAAACAGGGCAGCAGGTAAAAAAGCACAAAAGTGAGGATGATTTCGGGGATGCCTATCCCATAATATGGCCCCGCGAGCAAACTAAATGTTGATTCCATCTCCGCACACACCTCCAGCTTCAAAGGAGAACCCATGTTATGGATTGTGCACATCAAAGAGCCTTTTGGCAAACGCAACACAGCGCGCGGCGTTCTTGAGCTTGGGGCTTGGCGTCAAGGGATTTATCGAAAAACAATAAAAATATATTGATAAACGGAATAGACTCTGGTATCATCGTTTCCGGCTGACGCGCAGGACAGCCCTGTGTGTCGAAGGAGGACATGATGAGACTATGACATGGGATAAGGACAGGTCGCTTATTCTCTCGCAAATCAGCACGCGCATCATCATGGTGCTGGGCGTGGCGTTGGCGGTTGTGCTTCCGTTTTTGTGCATGAGCGACTTTTTTGTTGGTCGTGCCTTTGTTCGGGAGGAGAACGTCATGCTCATCATGCCCGCGTATTACGCGTTTTGCGTCCCCGCGTACACGGCGCTCCTCTCACTCGACCGGCTGCTTACAGCCGTCAAACGAGGCAGGGTCTTTACGAAGGATAATGTTCGTTATCTTCGCATCATTTCCTGGGCTTGCTTCGCCGCGGCGTTTGTGCTGGCAGCAAGCTCGTTTGTCTCCATAGTCTTCTTTGCTCTCGCGGTTATCGCCACTTTCTTCGGCGTGGTTTTGCGCGTGGTAAAAAACCTGTTCGCCGCGGCCGTCGCGCTGCAAGATGAAAACGATTACACCATCTAGGTGTGGGGAAGTGGCATGAGCATCAGGTTGCACATAGACGTGATGATGGCGAGGCGCAAGATGAGCGCGGGCGAACTTGCAGAGCGGGTGGGAATTACCCCCGCGAACCTTTCAATCCTCAAGAATGACAAGGCGAAGGCCATCCGGTTTTCGACCTTGGAGGCCCTGTGTCGCGAGTTGGGCTGTCAGCCGGGTGATTTGCTGGAGTTTGCCGACGGCGCCGCCGCGCCCGGCACCATCGATGACGGCAGAGCCGATGGCAGCAGTTTTGCCGACGGCACCGACAGCGCCGACGGCATCGACAGCACCAACAGCATTGACAGCACCAACAGCATCGAAGGCGCCGACAGCATCGACAGCGCCGACAGCATCGACAGCGCCGACAGCGCCGATAATGGGAGATGATAACGATGACACCTCTGCACTCAGACCAAAACGCACAGTCAGACCAAAACGCGCAGCCAAGCCTCAACGCGCAGTCGCAGCCTACGCCTCCGCCCCCATACCCGAGCACCCTGCCAGAGCCGGCACCCCCACAGCCAAACCAAGGCGCCCCCCTTCCGCCCCCACCCCCAAGCACCCAAGCTGCCTTCTCACAGCCAAGCCCGAGTGCCCGCCTCATGCTCCCGCGGCCGACGCTCGCCGATTTGCTTTTTGCCCTTGCCCTTGTCGTCCTCGGCTTCTGCTTTTGGGAGTGGCGCATCCTCGAATATGAGGGCGCGGGTATCGGGACGACGCTGTTCTTCCTGCTTGCCATTGTGGCAACCTTTTTCTATCTGCGGGCGAAGGGCATAAAGCAAAACGCGCGTAGCCTGCTGCTGCTCGCAGTCGCGCTCGCGGGTGTGGCCCCCTTTGTCCTCTATGGGTTTCGGGAGCAGGTCAACCTCATCTTTTTGCTGTTTGAGGGCCTGTTCTGCCTGCTGTGGGTTGCCTATTCCTGCCGCACAATCATTGCCCAGCGCCTTTCGGGATTCATTATGGGTGACTTGTTTAATCAGGTGTTTGTCGTCCCTCTCACAAACCTTTCTTCCTTCTTTACGCGACCCTTTGCTGGCGTGGGTACCCGTCGCTCACTGTTGCTTCCTGTCATCTTCGCGGTGCTGGGCGTCGTGGTCTGCGTTCCGTTGTTTGCCATCATCACCGCGCTGCTTGTCTCCTCCGACGACGCCTTTCGCAGCTTTACGCAAGAACTCTTTGAGCGTTTTGCCGTCGAGGAACTTGTGCGTTACGCGTTTGAACTCGTCTTTGGCATTCCTATCGCCGTCTATATTTTCGGCGCGGTTGTTGGCAACGTCTTTCGCAACCATACGGCCCATCTTTCGCACGAGGAACTTGGGCGCGCCTTTTCCGCCGCGCACATTCTCCCCAAAGCCGCGCTTTACACCCCGCTTGTCCTGCTGGTGGCCCTCTACGTCACGTACTTTATAACCATGGCGAACTACCTGTTCTCCGGCCTGTTCAGCGAGCTGCCCGGCACCTATACCTACGCCGAGTACGCGCGGAGCGGCTTTTTTGAACTGTGTGGCGTGGCGAGCATCAACCTTGGCCTTCTTGCGCTGATATGGCTGCTTGCGCGGCGCGGCGGCGGCGAGCACCCGCTACCGCTCAGGCTTCTTGCGGGCGTTTTGTCGCTGCTTACCTGCCTGCTCATCGTTACGGCGGCGAGCAAGATGCTGCTCTACATCGAATCCTATGGACTTACGCCGCTGCGGGTTTATACCCTCTGGTTCATGGCGCTCATGCTGCTGGTATTCCTCCTTTTGGTTGCGTGGCACATCCGCCCCTTCAACGCCGCGCGCCCCATCGTCGTACTTGTGGTTGTGGCCGTTTTGGCGCTGGGCCTAACCAACACCAACGGCCTCATCGCCGAGCACAACGTCCAACGCTACCTCGATGGGCGGGCGACGCAGTTTACCGAATCGCCCGCGCGGCCCGATTACACGCCGGAGGGCATCGACGTCGCCTTCCTCCTGCGGCTCGGCGACCCGGCCATACCGGCGCTCTACGAGTTGAAGGCGAAGGCGCAGGACGAAAAGGTGCGCCTTGCCGCCGCCGACGCGATTGAGGCAATATGCAACCCGGCTTCCTCCATGGACGAGTGGTGGCCCTCGCAGCCCGGCTGGCCCGGCTGGGACCTCGCCTCCTATCGCGCCGCGCGCCTCTACGAGGGCGACTAATCAACGCTTCTTCGGAAAGTGCTAATGGGGATGAGGACGGGCGCTTGCGGGCTTGCACGCGTCCCGTTATCCCCGGGCAAAACCCGCGCGTCTCGTCGGGTGTTTGCGGGGCGCTACGTGTTGGCTCGATTGTCGGAACAAGTCCGACAATGACGGACGGCAATGACGGGTGTTGGGGCGGGTGTTGGGGCGGGGAGAATAGGGGGAGAATGGGGGATATTTTGGGGCTGTTGTGGGGCGGGCTCGCGTGAGGATGGTTTATAGTGGAACAGGCACCGAGAGGGTGTCTGTTTGCGCATAAACGGAAAGGAGATACTCATGGCGATGTTCGGCTGGAAACTGCATGGGGATGGCAAGACGGTGGGAGCGGGCGAGGTAATAGCGCCCGACGAACGTCTTTCTTGGCTGAGAACGACCGGCATCGGCATGCAGCATATCGTGGCGATGTTCGGCGCGACCTTCCTTGTCCCCATTATTACGGGCTTCGACCCCACCGCAACCCTGTTCTTCTCGGCTCTCTCGACGATGTTATTCCTTCTCATCACGCGCAATAGGGTTCCGAGTTACCTCGGTTCCTCCTTCGCCTTTATCGCGCCGGTCATCGCCGCCTCCTCGGGTGGCAGTCTCGGCGTGGCCGCCTTCGGCATCCTTTGCACCGGTGTGTTGCTGGCCTTGGTCGGCCTGCTCGTGATGAAGGTTGGCACCGGCTGGGTCAATGCCCTGATGCCGCCTGTCGTTACGGGTGTCATCGTGGCGCTCATCGGCTTTAACCTCGCCCCTGAGGCTCTGAAGAACTTTGTGGCCTCGCCCATCACCGCCTGCGTGACCTTCGGCGCCATCGTACTGTTCCAAGCGCTCTCGAAGGGTATGATTGGGCGCCTCTCCATCCTTCTGGGCGTTATCGTGGGCTATGTCTGCGCCGTGCTGCGCAATGAGGTTAGTTTTGAGAAAATCAGTGAGGCTTCATGGGTCGGTCTGCCAGATTTTACGCTGCCGATTCCCGAGTGGGGCATCCTGCCGATGTTTTTGCCGGTTGTGCTGGTTTTGATTGCGGAGAATATCGGCCATGTGAAGTCCGTGGCGACGATGACCGGCAAGAACCTCGACGGCTACATCGGTCATGCCCTGTTTGCCGACGGCCTCGGCACGACCCTCTCCGGCTTGGGCGGCGGTTCCGGCACAACGACCTATGCGGAGAATATCGGTGTCATGGCGGCGACGCGTGTCTACTCTACCGCCGCGTACTGGGTTGCCGGTATCGGCGCGCTGGTTTTGTCGCTCTGCCCCAAATTTGGAGAAGCCGTCGCCTCGGTTCCTCCCGGTGTCCTCGGTGGCGTCTGCATTCTGCTCTACGGCATGATAGGCATGCTTGGCGTGCGTATCTGGGTTGAGAATCGCGTCGATTTTTCCAAATCCATCAATATCATCACCACGGCCGTGCCGATGGTGCTCGCCATCGCGAACCTCTCCCTCAGTTTTGGCGCAAGCGTGGAGAGCAACGTGGGCATTCAAAATCTCCTCTTTACCTCGCACGGAGTTGTTGACGGCGTAACCAAGCTGCCCGTTTCCGCACCGGACGACGCCATCACGCTTGGCGCCATCGCGGTGAGTTCTGTCGTGGCACTGGTGCTTTACCATCTGATTCGCATCTTGCAAAAACTTAGGGGTATCGACACGGAAGATAAGACGTGACCTTGCTCCGCGATAGTCTTACGCCTGCTGTGTCCACGCCTGCCGCATCCGCATCCGCATCCGCATCCGTCGGTCTCGCGCTCGCGCTTGCCGACCTCACTCCTGCCGCCCTCGCCCGCGTCGTCGAGCGCGCCATACCGCGTATCGCCTGCGATTTGCGCCCCGATGTCGCCGCCGCTCTCAAGCGGGCGCTCGGCACGGAGACAAACGAGCGCGGACGCGTCGTACTTGGGCAGTTGGTCGAAAACGCCCGTATAGCCGCAGAGCAAAGGGTACCTCTCTGCCAGGACACGGGAAGCGTTTGGATTCTGCTCGAGGTGGGGGAGTGCGACGCGGCGGGCAATAAAATTGCTATTCCATCTAACATATTTAGCCTCGTTGACAAGGCCGTTGCTGCCGCCTATGACGCGGCCGCCTTGCGCCGAAGCCTTGTGCGCGACGCGCTTTGTGACCGGTCTAATACGGGGGATAATACCCCGGCCTTCTGCGAGTTGTACCTTAACCCGCACCTGAGGGGGGCAACTCTGCACATCATGCTCAAGGGCGGCGGCTCCGACAACGCTTCGCGGGTCGTTATGCTCCCCCCGGGCGCGGGTCGCGAGGGCGTGCGGCGCGCAATTCTCGACGCCGTTGCCGAGAAGGGCGAAAGCGCCTGTCCGCCGCTTATCATCGGCATCGGCGTCGGTTCGACCTTCGATAAGGTCGGCGGCATGGCCAAACGCGCCCTGCTTCGCAGCATCGACACCCCCAACCCCGATGCGCAGCTTGCGGCCTTTGAGCAGGGCCTGCTCGCGGACATCAACGCGTTGGGCATCGGCCCCGGGGGCTTCGGCGGCGCCACAACAGCGCTCGCCGTCCACGTCCTCACGGCGCCCTGCCACATCGCGGCGCTGCCGGTGGCAATCAACATCGGCTGCAACTCCCTCAGGAGCGCTTCCCTCGATTTGGCCGCCGCGTTCAAAGACGCCGAGAATGGTGGTGAGTCTACCCCATGACGCCCCCCACTCCGCGCCGCCTTGAACTTCCCGCCTCCCGCGAAAGCCTGCGCGACCTTCGCGCCGGCGATGAGGTCGCGCTCTACGGCAGCATCTATACGATGCGCGACGCGGGCCACAGGCGCGCGCTCGAGCATCTCGAAAAGCAAGGCGAACTGCCCTTTGGCCTCACCGGGCAGGCGCTGTTTTACGCAGGCCCAAGCCCCGGGGCAGCGGGGCGACCCTTCGGCGCGATAGGACCCACAACCGCCTCTCGCATGGACTTCGCCACGCCGCAGCTTCTGCGCGCGGGCATCACGCTCATGCTGGGCAAAGGCAGGCGCTCACCCGCCGTTGTCGATGCCTGCGCCGAGACAGGAAGCGTCTATCTGGCGACGACAGGAGGCGCCGCCGCCCTCTTGGCAGCCTTCGTCGTGGCTTCCGAACTAATTGCTTGGGATGAGCTCGGCACCGAAGCGCTCCGAAGGCTCACCCTCAACGGCATGCCCGCCTTTGTCGCCGTCGACACCCGCGGCACCGACCTCTACCAACGCCCCACCCCCACGCACTCGAAATAAGGCCAGTCAAGGCACGCTTTGCTCTTTGGCCTTGACTGGCCTTGTTACCGCGCTATAAACGCATAGCGCGATAATGACAACTTAAGAGCATTATCGGATACGAGTGTCATTTCGAACGGAGCCCGAAGGGCGTAGAGAGAAATCTAGTCTTACGGCCTCAACCCGAATCAAAAAACACGCCGTTCCGCCCGAGACGTGCGCGGGGGTTCATCTCTGCAAAGGGTGCGGGGAAGGTCTATGATATGACGATGCAAAAACTTACTGTCAAAAATCGTGGTGTTTTCGTCAGCTTCGAAGGTGGGGAAGGGGTTGGCAAGTCAACCCAGATTCTCCTTTTGGCTGCACGGCTTGAGGCGGCGGGCATCGAGACCCTTCGCCTGCGTGAGCCGGGCGGCACGACCATCGGCGAGGCGATACGAAACATCCTGCTCGACCCCGCGAACACCGCGCTCGACGACGTGAGCGAACTTCTGCTCTACGAAGCTGCCCGCGCCCAACTGGTAAGCGCGGTCATCGAGCCGGCGCTCGCCCGTGGGGTGACGGTACTCTGCGACCGCTTCATCGATTCAACGCTTGCCTATCAGGGCGCCGCGCGCGGTCTCGGCTTCGATTTAGTTGACCGTGCGAACCGTTTGGGGAGTAAGGGCCTGACCCCGGACCGGACCGTCGTTTTGGTTCACGACCCGCTTGAGGCCCTCAATCGCGCCACGGAAGAAGGGGCCGACCGGCTTGAGGCGGAGGGTCTCGCCTTCCATACGCGTGTACTGGAGGGTTTTGAGCAGGTCGCGGCGCGTGAGCCCGCGCGGGTGCGTCTTGTGAGGAGCCTCGAGCGCAAGGAGGATACCGCCGCCGCCGTCTTTGCCGAGTTGGGCGATTTGTTTCCGCAGGCGGCGGCTCTCGATTTTGTCATCACCACCGAACTTATCGACCGCGTGAGGGAAGAACACGACTGATGACCGCCTTTGACCCAGCTTCCAACTCCACAACCCCGGCCGCGTCTGCGGTAGAGGGAGAGCAAAAACCCGAGGCGGGCCCGTCCTCCTCCCCATCTATCCGACCTCCCTTTGACGGTTTATTTGGGCAGCCCTTGGTTGCGCGCTTTCTTAGTTCTGCGATAGAGGGCCGGTTTGCAAGCCATGCCTACCTGTTTGTTGGGCCCATTGGCGCCGGGAAAAATGAGGCCGCGCGTGCGTTTGCCAAGGCGCTTGTGTGTCGACAGGGGGGCTGTGGCGCCTGTGATGATTGCATTCGTGTTTCGCGCGGGGCGCACCCTGATGTGAAGGTGATTGAGCCGGAGGGGGCCGCCGCGTATGTGAGCGAGCAGGTGCGGGAGTTGATTCATGATGTGAGCCGTGCGCCGATTCGTGCGCAGCGTAAGGTGTATATTATTACGCGTGCTGACCTGCTGAGGGGCGCACCTGCCAACGCCTTTCTTAAGACGCTTGAGGAGCCGGCCGGGCAAGTGACGTTTATTTTGCTGGTGCGCACGCGCGAGAGCATGCTTGAGACACTTGCATCGCGTTGTCAGGTCATCGCGTTTCGTTATATTCCCGAGGCGCAGGCCGTGCCTCTGCTGGTAAAGGAGAGCCAAGCGACGCTGAGGGACGCTCGTATCGCCCTTGCCACGACCGGTGGCTCTGTGTATCGGGCGCGCGAGTACCTTGGTTCGCCGACGCGGCGTGCCGGGCGGCTCAAGGTGCTGGAAACCGTTGAGCTTCTGTCGCAGGCCGACGCGCTTGACATCCTTGAGGCGGCCCGTGAGCTGCTCATATACCTGAAGCAGCCGCTTGACGAGTTGAAGGTGGCGCAGGAACGGCAGCTTGTTGAGGGCAGGGAGTATCTCAGCAAGGGAGCGCTGACGGCGCTTGAGCAACGGCAGAAGCGCGCGTTGACGAGCCGGGAGCGTGAGGCGATGGGCGAGGCGCTTAACGCGATACGTTCGTGGCTGCGCGATTGTTTGCTTGTGCGCATCGGGCGTAAGGACGACATGGTTAACAGCGACCTTTCGTACCATATCTTCAGGGCGGCGGAAGTCGTTGATGAGGCGGCGATTGTGCGTGCGATAAACGCCGTCGATGAGGCGGAGCGGCGGATACACTATAATGTATCGGTGCAATCGGTACTTGAGGCATTGTTGCTCACTTTGCGTGGCGAGTTGTGGCCGCGTTTTGCCTGTTGAAAGTGTTGAAAGTTTTGCAGGGCTTGCCGGTGTTGAAAGGCCGTGGGGCCTGTGGGTTTTGCCAGCCCTGCAAGCGTTGAAAGTGTTGAAAGTGTTGAAAGGATACAGATGCCCGAACGACAAACCGTCGTAGCGGTAAAGCTGCGTTACAACCCTAAGATTTTTTGGTTCGACCCCGCGCTCTCGACCTACCAGACGGGCGACCACGTCCTTGTGGACACCGATCGGGGGCGCGAAATAGGCCTTGTTGTCGATGGCGCGCTTGAGGTGAGCAAAAAGCAGGTCAAGGAACTCAAAAGCCCCCTCAAACCGGTCATCCGGGCCTTGGACGAGAACGATTTTAACAAACTCGACGAACTCGACGCCAAGGGGCGCGAGGCGATGCCGGTCTTTCGCGAACTCATCGAGAAGCACGGGCTCGACATGAAACCTGTCTCCATCGAGTTCCTCTTTTCAGGCGACAAGGCGGTTTTCTACTTCTCCAACGATGAGCGCGTGGACTTCCGCGAGTTGGTTCGCGACCTTGCCGCGCACTTCCATACCCGCGTAGACATGCGGCAAATCGGCGTACGCGACGAGGCGCGAATCCTCGGGGGCCTCGCCCACTGTGGCGAGGAACTCTGCTGTGCCCGCCTCGGCGGGGAGTTTCAGCCGGTCTCCATTCGCATGGCCAAAGAGCAGGATTTGCCTCTCAATCCCACAAAAATATCGGGCGCCTGCGGCCGCCTCATGTGCTGCCTGCGCTATGAATTCGAAGCCTACAAAGACTTCAAAACCCGCGCCCCCCGGCGTGGTGCCCTCATCGAAACGCCGATAGGTCAGGCGAAGGTCGTCGACTTCGACACGCCGCGCGAGATAATCACCATGCGCCTCGAGGACGGCAAAATGCTCTCCATCCCGTTGAACGAATTTGGTTGTTCTGCGGATGAGAACGGCAAGAAACGGCCGTGCTGTGTCTCCCGGGAAGCCATCGACCGCTGTGCTTCGAGCAGCATACTTATGGCGCTCGCGGCGCTCGAGCAGGAACTGATTCCGAGTGCCCCCACCGAGAAGCACGAGGAGGAGCGTCTGACAAGACGACCTCGACGCAACCTGCGCCAAGCCGCGCAGGGGGGCGCGGGTACAGGTGCTGGTGTTGGCGCGCAGGAGGGTGCCGGTTCGCAGGCGGATTCGCAGGCGGGCGGAGGCTCGCGAAGAAGCGCGCAGGCGGGCGAGGGCACCGGGCGTGGCTCTCGACGGGGCGCCGGAAGCGGCGGCTCGCGGGGTAGCGCGCGGCGAGGTGAGCGGGATGGGGATAAGATTGGCACGCAAGGCAGTTCGCCGGGCGTCCCGCGAACACGGCAGGGCAGAGGCCGCCCGGCGCAGGGCGAGGAATCCGAGGCAAGGGCAACGGGCGAGCAGAGGTCTTTTGCCGCGCGCGAAAGGGGCACCCAGAATGAACGCCCCCGCCCCGGGCAACACTCATCCGGTTTGCGCGCACGCCGTAGTGGCGCTTCGGGTGGCGCTTCGAGCGGCGCGGGCAGTCACGCCGCGAGCCGCGATGACACGCGCTTTGCCGGCGGTTCCGGCCGCTCTGGCGGTCGCTCCGGTGTCGGTGCCGGTTCAGGTTCAGGTTCAGGCTCAGGCTCAGGCACTCCCTCCGGCGCCTCCTTCACCAACAGCAACACCAACCCCCCCTCCGACGGCCGCCGTCGCCGCCGTCGCCGCACCGACGACCCAAGGCAATCCTAAGGAAGCGCGTGTAAATTGCTATATCATCAAGCACTATTAACCGACCTCTACCAGCTCACGATGGCGCAGGGCTACTGGAAGGGCGCGCTGGCGCAGACGGAAGCCTGCTTCTATATGCACTTTCGCGAGAACCCCTTCGGCGGCGGCTATGCAATCGCCTGCGGCTTCCCCCAGCTTGCCGACCTCATCAGCAACTTTCGCTTCACGGAGGAGGACCGCGCCCACCTTCTCACCCTGCGCACCGCTCAAGATACGCCGCTTTTCGATTCGGATTTCGTCGCCAGTCTCGCCGATTTCAGGTTCACGCTCAGCATCGACGCGGTCGCGGAGGGCACGGTCGTGTTTCCCCAAGAGCCCATCGTGCGTGTCTGCGGCCCCATCCTCCAATGTCAACTCATCGAGACCGCCCTTCTCAACCTCATAAACTACCAAACGCTCATCGCCACCAAGGCTGCGCGGATTTGCGAGGTGGCAAAGGGGCCGGTTGCCGAGTTTGGGCTGCGGCGCGCGCAAGGCCCCGCGGGTGGCTTGCTGGCCTCGCGTGCGGCCATTGTGGGAGGTTGCGCCTCAACCTCCAATGTCGAGGCGGGACGCGTCTTCAATTTGCCTGTCTCGGGAACCCATGGGCATTCGTGGGTGATGGCCCATGCAGACGAACTCACCGCCTTCCGTGCCTTCGCAAAGGAGTTTCCGGATAACAGTATCCTGCTGGTCGATACCTACGACGTACTCGGCGGCGTGCGCAACGCGATAACCGTCGCAAAGGAGATGGAGGAGCGCGGGCATCACCTCGCGGGCATCCGCATCGATTCCGGCGATTTGGCCTGGCTGTCCATCAAGGCGCGCGAGCTGCTCGACGCAGAGGGCCTCAGCTATGTGCGCATCGTCGCGAGCAACGACCTCGACGAATATACCATCCAATCCCTGCGCGAACAGGGCGCCCGCATCGATTCGTGGGGCGTGGGCACCCGTCTCGTAACCGCGTGGAGCCAGCCGGCGCTCTCGGGCGTCTACAAACTCTGCGCAACCCGCACCGCCGCCCCCACCTCCAGCGCGCCCGCCTCCCGCTGGATTCCTCAAATCAAAGCCTCGGAGCAAAGCTCAAAATCAACGCTGCCCGGCCTCCTCGCGGTCAGGCGCTATCTCGACGGCAACGGCACCTTCGTCGGCGACATGGTCTACGACGAGCAAACGCCGCCCCGCGACGACCTCATCATCGACCCGGCCGATGACCTGCGCCGCAAGGACCTCTCGGGCTTCTCTCACATCGAACTCCTCAAGCCCTTCATACACAAAGGGGAATATAGGGGGATAAAATCGGGCGCACTTGAGGCGCAGCAAACCGCACGCGCAAGCCTCGCCGGCCTCCATCC
>JAIRTN010000062.1 GCA_031254905.1 Coriobacteriales bacterium | reverse complement strand
AACAAGGCCAGTCAAGGCCAAAGAGCGAAGCGTGCCTTGACGGGCCTTGTTATGAATGAAGCCCAATAGCGCTCCTAGGTTGTCATTTCGAGCAGCGCGAGAAATCTAGTCGTGCGGATGGCATCGGAACAAAAGCGAGTGGAGGTTGCGGCGCAAGAGGGTGTAGCGATTACATCGCCCGTTGGAGCGCCGCGTTTTCTTGACCCGGGTTGCGGCCGTGAGACTGGATTTCTCTCTGCGCCCTTCGGGCTGCGTTCGAAATGACAACCTGAGAGATACTATGGGAGTGGAGGGAGGGGGATGGTGCGGGCTTGGGCGATGTTTTCTTGTACGACGCGCTGCAACTCCTCGGGGTTGGCGAAGGCCTGCATCTCGCGGAGATACTCAAGGAAGAATACCCGTATGCGCTGGGCGTAGAGGTCGCCCTCGAAATCGAGCAGGTGCGCCTCGATGGTCGCGGAGGCACCCTCAAAGGTCGCGGGCACGCCAACGGATATGGCGGCGCGGTATAAAGTTCCCTCAATCGGCACCACGCCGGCGTATACGCCGTCCGCGGGCCTCACAAGCCTCTCCTCAAGTTCGAGGTTTGCGGTGGGAAACCCCAACTCCTTGCCCATCCTGCGCCCCGCTATAACCCGTGCCCACAAAAAATAGGGCCGCGTAAGCAGGCGGTTGGCCAGCGCCAAGTCCCCCGCCTCCAAGGCGTTGCGGATGCGCGTCGAAGTCACCGGCAGGCTTTCGTTGCTAAAGAGTTTGTAGGCGAATATCTCGCAGCCGCGATTGGCTGCCCACAGGCGCAGGTCGTCGACCGCGCCGCTCGCCCGGTGTCCAAAGTGGAAGTCGTAACCAATATGTATGCCGCGCGGAAAACCGTGGGCCGCGATAACCGTGTCGAGAAATTGCGTGGGATTCTTCGAGGCGAGCGCCAGATTAAAGGGGATGACAAAAACCATGTCAACGCCGCTATCCGCAAGAAAGGCGATGCGGTCCTCGTTGATGAGGAGTTTGCGCTGCGAATCGGGGGCAAGAAACAACTCGTCGGGGTCTTGGTCGAAGGTGATGACAAGCGCGGGAACTCCCAACTCCCGTGCCTGTTCAATGGCCTTGCCGATGACAAACTGGTGCCCCTCATGCAGGCCGTCAAACACGCCGATGGCGCAAACAAAGGCGCCCAACTCAAGCTCCGTAGAGGGGTGGACAATTCGAGCCCGCAATCGGTTAGTGCTAGTGGTCATCTCTGGTTCCTCCGGGTGTCGTTTGCGTTGGCAGTCTGAGATTGGCAGCAAGGTCAAGAAAACAGTCGCTGATGGTACGCTGCTCCAGTTCCTCAAGCGTATGCGCTTGCTCGAGTGTAACCGCGCCCACCCTCGTGCGCCGCAGGGCCGCAAGATGCGCCCGGCAACCCACCGCCTCACCGATGTCGCGGGCAAGCGCGCGAATATAGGTACCCTTCGAGACCTCCGCCACGATGTCCCAGTAATCGCTCTGGGCCACTCTCAAATCTAAAATGTGGATACTAACGCTACGCGGTTCGAGTTCGAATCTCTCCCCTGCCCGCGCACGCTCGTATGCCTTGCGACCATCCTTCTTGATGGCGGCAAACTGTGGCGGAATCTGTTGTATGTCTCCCGTAAAACCGGCAAGTACCTCACGGGCGAAGTTCTCATCGCTCAGATTGCTTGGCAGGTCTGCCGTGGCGATAGGCTTACCTTCGGCATCGTCGGTATCGGTTGCCGTTCCAAACGCGATGCGAGCCTCGTAAATCTTGTCTCCGGCCATGAGCGTATCGGAAAGGCGGGTCGCCGGGCCGATGCAGACGAGTAGAAGGCCGGTGGCCGCGGGGTCGAGAGTGCCGGCATGACCGATGCGGCCCTCCCCCGTCAACCGGCGCAGACGATTGACGACATCATGCGAGGTCATGCCCTTGGGCTTATCCACCGCGATGACGCCACAAAGAGTGGTTGCGCCGCGTCGTGCTTTTTTCGTTTTTATGCCTTGCCTCACCTGTGTACCGCTCCGTCCACAGTCCTCCTGAACCCACTATCATCATAGTATACGCGCCCGCCCCGACAGAACAAGCCACCGTATGGCGCCGCAAGGCCGTTAAAGGCCGTTTGAAACCCTCAGCTTCCCTTACAACAAAGCAGATTTTCAGCCTTACCGAGAATCAAGGCCCGCGCCTCATCGAGCGTCATCTTCAACGTGAAGCCCGCCGCGGCCTTATGTCCGCCGCCGTTAAAACGGCGCGCGAATTCTCCCACGTCTTTGCCCGTCTTTGCCCGCAGGTTTACCCGCACCTGCCCGCTTTCTTCTCGCAAAAGAATGGCAACATCTGCCTCCCGCACGGAGCGCAGAATAGTGGGCAGACCTTCCGTTTCATCACGCGAAAGCCCCAGTTCCTTAAAATCCTCCTCAGTTACCCACGAATACACCACACACTTGTCGCTGGAAAAGGTGATACGTGAGATAAGCCGCGCGTCGAGCATGAGGGCGGCTAGGGACCGGGAATCGTATATCTTCATATTCATACCCGCGGGGTCCACACCGGCCATGACCATTTCTCCGGCCGCCGTAAGAGAGCGTGCGGTGGTGTTTTGGAAGGAGAAGCGCCCGGTGTCGGTCACAAGCGCCACATAGCAATACTCCGCTATTTCGCGGGAGATTTCAATGCCGCTTTCCCGTATAAGTTCCCATATCAGAAGGCCGGTTGCCGCCGCCTCCGTCGTTCCGTAGTAGTGATGGCAAAAGCCCGTGTAATCGGGGTGATGGTCGATGGCAAAGGTGTCGCCGGCTCGCTCGAAGACGGCAAGGGCGTCCCCGAGACGCTCGGGATTAGGGAGGTCTACCGCAATAAAAAGCTCGGGGGTATCCCTATATAACGCAGCGGGAACGAAGTCGTAGCCGGTGAGGAACTCGTAGAGTTCGGGGGGCCTCGAGTCTTGCGCAAGCAGAGTTGTGACCGTGCTGCCCTTTGCCCGCAGCAGGGCCGCGAGGGCAAGCGCCGAGCCGAGCGAGTCGCCGTCCGGGTTTACGTGGCCGCATATAGCAACCGTGCGCGGCTGGGAGAGAAACGCGAGCGCCTCAGCCGTTGCCAGCTTCTCCATGCTCATAGCGGATACCCTTCCTCGTCTTTGGGGATGCTCAGCGTTGCGGGGACATCCGTCAGCGCCTGTTCGATGCGTTGCGCCTCATCGATGCTTGTGTCGAGGAAAAAGCGCAGTTCGGGGGTGACGCGCCACGAAAGTTCTTGGCCGAGGAGGGAGCGGATGCGGCCTTTGGCGCTTGCGAGGCCCGCCTCGACGTCGGCGTAGCGCGCGGTGTCGGCCGAGACATAGACGTGTGCCACGCTGCGGTCCTTTGAGACTTCGACGCCGGTAATGGTGATGAGGGCGAGGCGCGGGTCGAATACCTGCGTGAGCAGGATGTCCGCGAGCGCGGTGCGGACGGCTTCGTTTATCTTGCGCGACTGTGGCGTCTGTTTCATCTGGATGCTCCCGTCACTTGGGCTTCTTAGGCTTCATAGGCTTCTTGGGCTTCTCGGCTGGCTTCCTGAGGTTCCTGAGTTTCCTCGGGTTCCTTGGGGCTGGCTTTCTCGGCTTCCCTCGGCTCTCGGCTTCCTAGGCTCCGCGGGCAATCTCTCTGATGGCGTATCCTTCAAGAAGGTCGCCGACCTTTATGTCTTGGAAGCCCTCTATGCCGATGCCGCATTCGTAGCCGGCCTTGACGCTCTTGACATCCTCCTTGAAGCGCCTCAGCGACGCGATGTCACCTTCATAGACGACGGTGCCGTTGCGCACGACGCGCAGTTTGTCGTCGCGGCCAATCTCGCCTTCCTCGACGACGCAGCCGGCAATCGTCCCCACCTTGGGTACCTTAAAGAGTTCGCGGACCTCTGCGACGCCCGTGTCCTCCTCCACAATCTCAGGCTTGAGCAGGCCGACGCGCGCGGCGTTGATGTCGTCGATTGCCTGATAGATGACGCGGTAGGTCTTGATTTCTACGCGCTCTTTCTCCGCGAGGGCCTTTGCCTTTTGCTGGGGCCGCACGTTGAATCCAACAACAACGGCATCCGAGGCAGCCGCGAGCGTAACGTCGGTTTCGGTGATGCCACCGACCGCCGAATGGATGACGTTGATGCGGACCTCCGTTTGGTCCATCTTATCAAGAGCGTCTTGCAGGGCCTCGATGGAGCCCTGAACGTCCGCCTTGACCACGAGGTTGAGTTCAGCAATCTTGCCTTCCTCGATACGGGCGAACAAATCCTCGAGGGACATGTGGCCCTTCTGGTGCTCGGCGAGGCGTTTACGCATGGCGCGGTCCTCGGCGAGATTGCGCGCGTCGCGCTCATCGGCGAAGACGCGAAACTCGTCGCCCGCGTCGGGAACGCTGTTGAGGCCGAGAACCTC
>JAIRTN010000116.1 GCA_031254905.1 Coriobacteriales bacterium | reverse complement strand
GCCTATATCGCCATCTACTTCGTCCAGCAAACGGCGTCATCGCTGGTTATGATTTTAGGAGTGTTGCTCGCCAGCAACCAAATTGAGGCACTCGGCCTCCTCGGCGACGTCACCGATTTGGCGTCACAGGTGGCTTCAACAGAACTGGTAGGGCTCATCTTAGTGGCTTTTTCCTGCATATTCTGTCTTGTTTTCATTGTGGTTCTCTACCTCTTTGCACGTCATTTTATGACCCGAAAGCTCAATTTGACATAAAGCAAAAAATAAATGGGGAGCAGGGCGAGTCCAATCTCCACGACGCCCGCCCTGCTCCCCATTCTACTCTTTCAGCCGACTCTCAGCCTGCCTAAGCAATTCGTCTTACCTTGCGGTGGCAGCGGGAACTTCCCTCATCCAACTCCCACGCATTCTTCAACCGGCAGCGCAAGAAAGACTCCACTTGCCTCGCTGTCCTTGCCGCAGGCTTCCTGTACGGCATCCAGTATTGCGCGTCGCTGGGCCTTGCGCGCGACGATGGCAACGATTTCCTTCTCATGTTGGATAGAAATCCCGTAGAACTTCTCCTCCTCCGGGCGGGCGGTGCCGCGCGCGTGGAAGACGGTGCCGCCTTGGGCGCCAGCCCCCCGCGCCGCGTCCATCAACTCATCGCTGAAGCCTTGGTTGACAATGGAAAGGATGAGTTCAAAGCGCTCGGTATTTGTGTCGTCGTCCATCAGTCGCTTCCTTTCACTGGTGCGTCTGTTCGCAAATCCATCTCTCATGCTTTTTACCGCGGTCATGGCCGCAAAATCGTTCATCGCGCCCGTGTTTTCGCCCATCTCAGCGATTACCGCGCTTGCCAAAATCGCGCTCATCGAGGAGATAGGCAGCACAAAGGCAATGCCATGCCCCGGCTTTTTCAGTTCAAAACGCTCCGTCACCGCCGTCATCAGGGTTGCTATGCTCGTTTTCGGCGCAACGCAGAAGTAGAAGTTCTTCTCACTATCTGAAAGTCCGAGCATGTCAATCAACTCGCTCGTTACGGTTCCCCGCGCGTTGAGCAAAACAAAGTGCCGCGCGTTTTTCTCACGAAGGAGCCTCTCCAAGTTGGGCGCCTCCGAGCCGGGGAGGATAAGGACGAGAACCTTTGGGATGTTGCTGGCATCAATCGTCATAGTTCTCCTCTAAGATGTCATCGAATTCGAGAATCGTATCGGGCATCGTGGGTTGCGGTACGCGGTGCGACGTGGCAAGTCTCACGCGCAATCCCATTATCTGAATGGCGATAAGCGGCGTCATCGCAATCATGGCCACAACGCCAAAGGCATCGGTCATGATGCGCGTGGGGTCGGCGCACGCTCCGATAAGAAGCGGCAGCATAAAGGTCGTCGCCATCGGTCCCGAAGCCACGCCGCCGGAGTCAAAGGCGATTCCCACAAAGATTTTGGGAGTAAAAAGCATCAAAATGAGCGCGATTGCGTATCCCGGAACCAGTATATAGTGGATGGGGATGGCAAAAAGCACCCGTATCATCGAGAGCGCGACGGATATGGCTACCCCGATGGAGAGATAGCGCAGCACGGAGTTTCCGGAGATTGCACCGAGCGAAACCTCCTCGACCTGCCGCTTGAGGACATGAACCGCCGGCTCGGCTGCGACAACAAAAAAGCCGAGCAGGGCGCCGAGCGGGATGAGCAACAAGCGAAAGTCAGATGCCGCGAACCCCGCGCCGATAGCCGAGCCGACGGGGATAAACCCGAGGTTAACTCCTGTCATGAAAAGGACGAGCCCCACAAAGGTGTAGGCAAAACCCACGAGAATCCTCAGCAGTTGACGAATCTGGTAGCGCTTGGTGCTAAGCTGGAGTACGAGAAAGACACCGATAAGCGGCAGGATGGCCTGAGCCATTTCTCCAATATAGTGGGGGAGGCCCTGCATGAAGGCGAGGCCCACCTCGCGCGTGTCGGTGGCGTTAAGGGGGGTTGGTTGGACATACGCGGAGTGTTCGGGGGCGAAGAACATGCCGAGAAGCAGCACCGCGATGATGGGCCCGATGCTGCCAAGCGCGACAAGCCCGAAGCTGTCCTCCATGCCCTCTCGGTCGGAACGGATGCTTGAGAGGCCCACGCCGAGCGAGAGGATGAAGGGTACGGTTATCGGGCCCGTGGTGACACCGCCGGAGTCGAAGGCCACCGCGAGGAAGTCGGCCGGCGTAAATGCCGCAAGCAGGCCTGTCAGAAGGTAGAGAACCAGCAAGACCTTCCATAGGCTGATGCGGAAGATGATGCGCAAAACCGCGACGACAAGAAAAAGCCCCACACCGCAGGCGACGGTAAAAATCAACAAGAAACTGGGAATATCCGGCACAAGTTCCGCAAGCACGCGCAGGTCGGGCTCTGCCGACGTGATGATTGTTCCGGTCGTAAAGCTTACCGCGGCAACGATGACGATTTTGCGCGTTGCGGTCATGGTCACGCCGACGTCGGCGCCGAGAGGCAGCAGCGCCGTCTCGGCTCCCAACGTAAAAAGCCCCATGCCCACCACAAGCAGGATGGCGCCGATAACAAACATGAGCATTGCGCCCGCGGACACCGGGACGAGAAAGACGGTCAGCGCAAAGACAATCGCGGCGACAGGCAATACCGCCGTGAGCGCTTCTTTTGTTGTCGCTGCAAGTTTCTTTCTGAATTGCATACCAGTCACCACTTGGCGCATAAATTGACGCTACCACTATACATACCCCATTATACACGCCCATCCCGCCCTTGACGCAGCGCTCCCTCGGATGTATCGTGCGAGTTAGTAATATCTAACAATTATTTCAACTCCAAACAGAGGAGAAAGATGGGGAAACCACAAAGCTCACAAGACGCACCAGCCGCCAAAGCGTCACAAGCGCCGCAAAACGCAACCCCCCAACGCCCAAAAACCGGCATCGCCCGCCTTCTCGAAATCAGCGCCCAAAAACCGCGCCACCTGATATTCGCCGTCATCTTCTCAAGCATCTCCGGCGTGCTGGAGTTCGTGCCCTTCTTCTCCGCATTCAAAATCATCGAGGTGGTCGCGCAAAACTACGGCGCGCTGACCGAAGCGCACGTCAGCAGCATCATGTTCTGGGTGCTGGTCGGCGTGGCCTGCGTCGGCGCTGGCTTCATCTTCATGTACGCGGGCTCCCTCTGCTCCCACGTCGCGGCCTTTCGCATCCTCTATGGCCTGCGCATGGGCCTTGCCAAAAAACTCACCGAGCTACCCCTCGGTTTTC
Source organism: Coriobacteriales bacterium (assembly GCA_031254905.1). The sequence continues at coordinate 1,033 of JAIRTN010000116.1, read as the reverse complement.
ACGCCGAGCATTCCACCGGCCAAATTCGCAAAATCTTAGAGCTTAATGTGGAGAAAATCGAACAGTGGGTCGCTCATTCTCTCCCGGACTACATCTCTGGCATCGTGGGCTTCCTCGTCATCCTCGTCATGCTTTTCAACGTCAACGTCTGGCTCTCCCTCATCTTCCTCGCCGTGGTAGCCGTCGGCATCTTCATCGCCACGCGCTTCTCCGCAGGCGAAAAAGGCATGGAAAAAGTCCGCAACTACCAGCGCTCACTCGAGCGCATCAACTCCAGCACCGTGCAATATGTCACGGGTATGCCGGCGGTCAAAGTCTTCAACCGCTCCGCCGAATCCTTCCAAACACTCAAAAAAGACATCTTCGACTACCGCGACTGGGCCATCGAATACACCAAGGACTTCCGTCCGGTATACTCAATACTCCTGTCGCTCATCAAGGGCATTGCGCTGTTCGTGCTTCCCGTAGGGACCCTGCTGCTGCAATCGAACCCCAGCTCGCTTACTTACGCGCTGAGTATATGCATGTTTTTAATCCTCTCGCCTGGCATTGTCTCGCCAATCTTTAAAGTGGTCGCCATCGGAGGCGTGAGAAAAGACATAAGCGTTGGGGTCGAGCGCATGGACATGATCTTCAACGCCGTGCCGCTGTCGGAGCCGGATACCACCAGGATGCCAGAGGGCTTCAACATCTCCTTTGACGACGTGAGCTTTTCCTATGAAGAACAGGCGGAGAAGCCCGTCTTTGCTTTGCGGGGCATCAGTTTCACGGCCAAAGAAGGGGAGATTACCGCGCTGGTTGGCCCTTCAGGGGGTGGCAAGTCCACCTGCGCGCAGCTCATCCCACGCTTTTGGGATATAGGCCGCGGGGCAATCTCCATCGGTGGCGTGAACATCAAGGACATCAGGCAAGATGACCTCAACGCCCTTGTCTCCTTTGTGTTCCAGGACTGCTTTTTGTTCTTCGACACCATTCGGGAGAACATCCGCGGCGGGCAGACCTCCGCTACAGACGAGGCGGTCATAGCGGCGGC
>JAIRTN010000034.1 GCA_031254905.1 Coriobacteriales bacterium | reverse complement strand
GTTGAGGTAAAGGTCGTTGAGCCGAAATCTATCGAAAGAAGCGAAGGCAAGGCGCGTCGGGTCATCGACGAGCGGACAAAGGCATAAAACGCGCAAACGCGATACGGCGTATGAGCGCGTGAGAACAGGAGGAAACCCGATATGATTGAGCAGATAACCGTCTTTCTCGAAAACGAACAGGGCCGACTGGCGGCACTGTGCCGCGCCCTTGGCGATGCCGACGTATCCATGCGGGCCCTGACGGTCGCCGACACCGCGCAATACGGCGTCGCCCGCATCATCCCCAACGACCTCATGAAAGCCTACGAGACACTCGGCGAGAAGGGCTTTCGTGTGTCGCGCACCAAGGTCATTGCCGTGAAAGTACCCGACTGCGCGGGCGGGCTTGCGACGTTACTTGAAGTCCTTGATGAAGCACACATGAACGTCGAATACGCCTACTGTTTCGCGGTTGCGGGAAACACGGCCATCGACATTCTGCGCATCGACAACCACGAAGAAGCTGAGAAGACCATCACCGCGGCAGGGTTTTACGTGATGTCGCAAGAGGAACTGTATGCCTAGAGAAACCTCTCAAAAGCCTCGCCTCCCGCAAAAACACGCGTCTGAGGCCTGTGTGTCTGCGCCCGTGGCCTCCAGAGTATTCGCGTCGCTGTGCGCACTCGCACTGGTATTTACCTGCGTATTCGCGGCACCCTCAACACCATACGCTGACATACGGGCGGATGACCGCGTTGCCAACCGCCCGCTCGGAGAAACCCACCCCACGGTACCCGACGCTCCCGACCTCGTTGCGGATTACGCGGCACTCAGTACGAGGGAAGGGCTTGTGCTCTGGGAGAGAGACGCCAGCGCATCGGTGCCCATGGCGTCAACCACCAAAATCATGACGGCCCTTGTCGCCTTGGAGCGCCTCGAGCCCGACACGATGATACTTGTCACCTATGGGGCGGCAAACACCGAGGGCTCAAGTGCCGGTTTGAGGGAGGGCGACACGATGTCGCTTAAAGACCTCCTCATCTGTATGATGGTTCCTTCCGGCAATGACGCGTCGGTTGCCGTCGCGGAAAACGTCGCCGGCACCGAATTTGCCTTTGTCTCCCTGATGAATGAGAAGGCTGCCTCCCTCGGCATGATGGGCACGCACTTCTCTAACGCGTCGGGCCTGAGGGATGAGGACAACTACACAACGCCCGCGGACTATCTGCTGCTCACGCGCGCCGCCATGGGAAACAGCCTTTTTAGAGAAATCGTCGGCGCCCCAGAGGTCAGCGTCCAAATCAACGGCCAAACGGAGACCTACCACTCCACGAATATGCTGCTCCACGAGATGGAGGGGGCAAACGGCGTCAAGACCGGCTTTACCGACGAGGCCGGGTATTGCCTCATTGCCAGCGCCCGCAAAAACGGCTTTGAGCTATATGCGGCCGTCTTTCATTCGAGTTCGGAGGAGCAGCGCTTCATCGATGCCCAAAAACTGCTGGAGTGGGGCTTTGCTCATTACCGGACAGTCGAACTTATCAACGCGACGAAGCCTGTCGCCAGCGCAGCACTTTTAAGCTGGATAGATAAGACGGTTCCCGTTGTTGCCGCCTCCCCCGTCGCGGCGAATCTCTTTGATTACGCGGGAAACATACAGCAGGAAGTGACCATCATCGAGAAAGAAGGCTCCGTCAACAAGGGCGAGAAACTCGGTTCGCTCGTCTGGCTTCAGAACTCGGAAGTTATTGCCCGCATCGACCTTCTCGCGACAGAGACCGTACCCGCGCCTGATTTCTGGGAAGGTATCGGTATTTGGTTTAAGCGCCTGTGGGGCGGCCTGTGGGATGAGGCGCCCCACGCAACCTCGACGACCACCTTGCCCGAAGTATTCGATTTAGAGATTGCCGACGTAAACGCCACCCTTCCTTAGGCACGGGGCTTAAGCGCGGGGATGGGCGCGGGTGTGAACATCCTTGAGGTGGCCGACGGAAAGATGGGTATATATCTGCGTGGTCGAGAGACTTGCGTGGCCAAGCATTTCTTGCACCGAGCGCAAATCGGCACCATTATCCAGCAAATCCGTAGCAAAAGAATGACGGAGGTCGTGCGGCGAGAGATTCTCGTCGAGCCCCGCCAGCCTCAGCGCCTGCTTGAACATCTTGCGAATGGCATCGGCGCTCATGGCATTACCGCGCGTTGTGAGGAAAAAGGCGTCGGTTGGCCTATCAGCGTGGCGGACAAGTTCAAAACGGGCGCCCGTGAGGTATTCGAGTAAAACGCGCAAGGCGCGCTTATGAAGGGGGATAATGCGCTGCTTGGAACCCTTGCCGAATACCGTGACCTGCATCCGGGAGAAATCGATTGAATCAACGGAAAGCCCCGCCACCTCTGAGATGCGCGCGCCGCTCGCATAGAGCAGTTCGATGATTGCGTGATTGCGTTGGGCAACAGGGGTTTCGCCCCCACTGACCTCCAGCAGACGTTCCACGTCCTGTTCGGTAAGCGTCGCCGGAAGCTGCCGAGACAGCTTTGGCCCTGAAACAACGCTGAGGGGGTCGTTTTCGAGGTGGTCGTTTTCGACCAGCCACGCGAAGAAGGTCTTGATAGCCGAAAGACGCCGATTGATAGTGGTTCGACTATAGCGGGCGCTATCTAACTCGGCGAGATAGCGTCGCGCGCAGCGATGCTCGATGTCATCGAGTTTAAGTTGGTTCCGCTCCATCCACGCACGGAAGTCCTCAAGGTCGGTGCCGTACGCGCGGATAGTGTGAGGCGAGAGATTGCGTTCGACCTTTAACGTTGTAAGAAAAGAGGAGATGTGTCGTTTCATGCGCACCCGGTTTTATCCACAGTTAATCCTTAACTTATGGTAGCAAAAAGGGAACGGGGTACGAAGGGAGAAACGAAAGGAAGTTGTTATTTTGCCTGAAGGCCTCGATGGCCGCGCGGGAGCGGCGGCTGTAGCTTGCGTAGCGCTCTTTTTTGCGGCGCGGCGGCTCCGGCAGCGGTTTGATGATGCCGTAGTTGACGTGCATGGGTTGGTAGTCGCTGACGGTGGAATCGGTTGCGTAGGCGAACAGCGAGCCGAGCAGGGTTTCCTCCGGTAGAAGGGGCGCGTCCATGCCTTGCAGCGTGGCGAAGGTGGCAAGCGCCACGAACAGGCCGCTTGCTATTGCCTCGGCGTAGCCCTCGGTGCCCGTTACCTGCCCGGCGAAGCGCAGCGACGGGGCGCTGTGCAGGGCAAAACTTTTGTCGAGTACGCGCGGGGAATTGATGAATGTGTTGCGGTGCATGACGCCGAAGCGAGAGAACACGGCGTTTGCGAGGCCGGGGATGAGGCGGAATATCCGTTCTTGTTCGCCGAAGGTGAGGTTTGTTTGGAAACCGACCAAGTTGTAGGCCGTTCCTTCTTTGTTCTCGGGGCGTAGCTGTACCACCGCCCAGGGGCGCCGCCCGGTATGGGGGTCTACGAGGCCCACCGGCTTGAGCGCGCCGTGACGAAGCGTGTCGTGGCCGCTGCGCGCGACCTCCTCCACGGGTTGACATGCCTGAAATAGCTCGGCGGTTTCAAAGGAGCGTGGTATGGTGCGCGTGCCCTGCGTTAATTCCTGCACCAGCGCGTCATATTCCTCGCGCGTTAGAGGCGCGTTGAGATAGTCGGCGCCGCTTTTGTCGTAGCGCGACTGACGGAAAAGGCGGCCTTCGGCAAGCGAGGCGGCTTCGACGATAGGAGCCGCGGCGTCGAAGAAGGCAAGGCTCTCGTGGCCGAGTATCTCGGCCAGTTGCGTTTCGAAGGCAGAGGACGTGAGGGGGCCGGTTGCGACAATGCAGGGAGCGTTTGTCTTTAGCAGGCTGGGAAGGGAGGTAAACTCCTCGCGGATGACTTCGATGTTTGTATGGGCGCACAGGGTTTCGGTTACGAGGCGCGCGAAGGCCTCTCTGTCAACGGCAAGCGCACCACCGGCGGCCACCCTTGTTTCCAGTGCGCAGCGAAGGACATAGGAGCCGAGTACGGAAAGTTCATATTTGAGGGCACCGGCGGCTGAGTTTGCGTCCAAACTTTTGAGGGAATTGGAACACACCAACTCCGCCAAGTCGCCACCCGTATGGACGGGTGTCTGCAGCGCCGGGCGCATCTCGTAAAGACGCACGGGGATACCGCGCTCGGCAAGCTGCCAAGCGGCCTCCGAACCGGCGAGCCCTCCTCCTATGATGGTTACGGCCTCCTTTGTGGGCATGTCTTTTCGCTGTCTCCTTTCGGTGCTTTTTGAGTTACAACTCCCTTGCGTAGCGTCCATCTCTCAATCGCGTTATCAATCCTATGAGTTCCAATGACGTGAGATAGCGTATCACCTCAACGACGTCATCGCCACAGATGCCCAAGAGTTCTTCGGCGCGTAGCGGCTGCTGCGCGAGAACCCTGAGAACCTCGGCCTGCATGCCACCTTGAGTGGCGGGCGAGGAGGAGGCCGGCGGCGAGGCAAAGCTGGGGAAAAGATTTGCCTCGCCAAAGACCTGCGTGAGAGCGTCCTCGAAACTCCCGTCATCGACAATGGGCAGGGCGCCTTGTGCGATGAGACGATTGGCCCCCTTTGATTCCAGCGCGAAGATAGAGCCGGGCACCGCGAAAACCTCCTTGCCTTGCGCAAGCGTCGCGTCGGCAGTTGAGAAGGTGCCGCTTGGCAACCCGGCCTCGACGATGAGGGTTGCCTGCGCAATGCCGGCGATGAGGCGATTGCGTCTGCGAAAGCCCCAGCGCGAAGGCGGTGAGCCCCATGGAGCCTCAGCGACGATTGCCCCACCTTCCGCAAGTGTCCGCTCAAAGAGAGCGCGGGCGCGTGAGGGATAGACGACATCTGCCCCACATCCGAGTACCACAACGGTTTTGCCTCCCGCGTCCATCGCTCCCCCATGCGCCGATTGGTCGCAGCCAATGGCACCACCAGATACCACGGTGATTCCCCTGAGGGCCGCAAGCCTCGCAAAATGGCGGGCACAGCTAAGCCCATAGGGCGTCGCCTTGCGCGCGCCGACGATGGCAAGGCTCGGAGCAACAAGCGCTTCGCACGTCCCCCTGACATAGAGACAGGCGGGCGGTTTATCGACAAGATACAGTCCCTCGGGATAGCGCGAATCCCCCTGCGCAATCTCCAGTCCGCACAGGGCTGCCTCGCTTCGGGGCGCTTCACTTCGGGCTGTCTCACTTCGGGCTGCCTCGCTTCGATACTCTGTCGCCTCCCCGTACACTATGCCGCCGCCGATTCTTGGTCGTTCTTACGAAAACTGAGGGCCTCCACCAAATGATCACCGCTGACCTTCTCGCATTCCTCCATATCGGCTATGGTGCGGGCAACGGCGAGCGCACGCATGATGCCCCTGCC
>JAIRTN010000132.1 GCA_031254905.1 Coriobacteriales bacterium | reverse complement strand
CGTCTTATCGAAACCAAGGGCAAAGGTGGCTTTGGTACGGTTGACGTCGCCTGGGACAGCCGTCTGCAGCGCCGCGTTGCCATTAAACGCATTCCCCTTGCCATTGACGAGACCGATTTGCCGGGCATTCAGGAGGCGCGCACGGCAGCGCTCCTTAACGATGCCCGCATCGTTAACGTGCTGGACTTTGAGGTTACGGGCACCGAAGCGCTGCTCATCATGGAATACGTGGACGGGCCTACGCTCACCAACCTGCTACGGGAGAGTGCCGAGCTGTTAGACCTCGATAGTATCACCACCATAATGAACGACGTGGCAGCGGCACTCGAGTACGCGCACGAAAATCAGGTCCTTCACCTCGACATAAAACCTGACAACATCCTTATCGACCACAAGGGGCACACCAAGGTGACTGACTTTGGGCTTGCGGAGCTTTCGGGCACCGCCGGGTTTGCGGAGGCGCAGGGCGGCACGATTGGGTATATGCCGCCTGAGCAGATTTTGCAGGGCGACGTGGACGCGCGCACCGACCTTTGGGCGTTTGCCGTTTTGCTTTACCAGTTGCTTACCGGGAGCAACCCCTTTTTCGCCCGGACGACCGATGAGTCGCTCGCGCGCATTCTCAATGAGCCGCTGACGCTGCCCTCGGCCCTGCGGCCCGAACTTGACCCCGCCATCGATGAGGTGCTCGTGAGGGCGCTCATGGCGAACCGGTTGCAGCGTTTTGCCAGCGTGCCTGAGTTTTTTGCCGAGGTTGCGCCCTATCTTGGCAACGCGCAAAACGGGCGGCGCGCGCTGAAACGCCGTGTCAACGAACGCGACCTTGATGAAGTGGAGTTTGGCGACGAGTGGCATCGGGACGATTCTCTTGCGGAGCAGCCGGATGAGGACGTGCCCGCCGCCGTGCCGCTGTGGGACCGTTTACCCATCCGCTTGCGCGGGGTGCTGGAGCGTTTGGTTGCGGCGCTTGCCTGCGGGAGTTTTGCCCTCTCGGGCCTGAGCGGCTTTGGGCTGCCCGCGCCATCGGACGCGCTTGCCGGGGCCGTGGCTCAGGTGTCGCCCGAGATGTTTGCGCAGTCCAATACGCAGTTCATCGTCTTTGCGGGCATCGTCGTCCTCATCGCGTTTGGCGCCTTTTTGGTGCCCCAACTCGGCAGCGTGCTTGCCAGCACCGCCTTTTTCGCCGGTATCATCGCGGGAGGGGCCCTCGTCGTCGGCCTTGTTTTGGACGTGCTGCTCATCGCTTGGTGGCTGTTTGTTGGGCGGCGGGGGCGCGCCGACTCAAACGTCGTTATGCTCACGCCGCTGCTCGGGACGCTTTGGCTGGGCTTCGCCGCGCCTTTGCTCGCCGGATTCTTCCTCCCGTGGCGCCGCGCGCTGCCCGCGGCCGTGGCGCAGGCCGTCATTCTCATCGCGCTGGTAACGCTCACGCAGGGCAGCGACCTCGCGCACACCAGCCTTTTCCTTGTTCCCCAAGACGCTCTTGTCCCCCCGCAGGTACTCGCCTATCTCGCGCACCCCCAAACTTGGGCTACGCTCATCGCCTTTGTCTTGGCCGCGCTCGTTATGGCGGCGCTGGCGGCGCGGGGCACTACCCCCTCGACCCTGCTCGGCGCCTTGCTTGGCATCGTGGTTCTCACGCTGCCCCGCGTACTGATGCCTTTGCTCATCGAATCGGACATCTGGTTGACGGATATCGCTGTTGACGGGGTTGGGCTTACCCTTTCGTTTATACTGGTACTCATATTGTCACTCATGGGTGTACCGGCGGATAATCCGCAGGTTGAGGAGGTTTGACCGTGGGCATATTCTCACGATTGGAAGGCGGACTTGACAGCGCCTTTGACCGGGCTGCGGGCGCGGTCTTTCGCGCTCCCATCGAGCCTGCCCAAATAGCAAAACGCGCCGAAAAACAGATGAACCGCGAGAAACTCGTAGGCGCGGGAAAACAGTACGCGCCCACGCTTTATACCGTGCTGGTAAACCCCAACGACAACCGCAAACTCTTTAGCTTTTATCCCACCATGGCGGCCGAGATTGAGACCTACCTGCTGGGAAAAGGCACGCAAAACGGCCTCAAGTTCGACGGGCGCCCCCTCGTCCGCTTCATTGTGGACGACCAACTCAAGAGCGGGCGCTTCGATGTCATCGCGGAAAACGTCGCCGCGCCCATCATAGCGCAGCTTAGTGATGAGGAATTGGAGTTCTACGGGCTCAAGGAGCCGGACGAGCAGGAAGGCACCGGGCGAAGCGGCGACGAGCCGGGAATTGCCGGGGCCTCCGCGGTGCTGCCCCTTGCGGGGGCGGCGGGGGCGCGGGGAGTAGCCGGCGGTGGAGCGCTGGCGGCCGAGGTTGGGGCGTTTGGCGCCGGGGCATTGGGAGCCGGGGCCGGGGCCGCCGGAGCACTGGGAGTCGGGACGGCTGGAGAGCCGGAATCGGGCCGCTCCTTATCCCCCTCTATCCCTTCCGCACCTCACGTGGCCTCCGCGCCAATCGGCAAGGCGCGCCTCACCAACCACAACGCGGGCAAAAGCTACGCGCTGACCACCACCCCGGTGACGCTCGGGCGCGACAGCACCTGCGACATCGTCATAAACGACGCAAATGTTTCGCGCCGCCACGCCCAACTCATCCAAGACGCAATCGGCACGTGGAAACTCGCCGACCTCGAGTCCACCAACGGCACCATGCTCAACGGCAATCCCATCATCACGGCCTTGCTGCGCGACGGCGACCAGATAACCCTCGGCGTGACGGTGCTGGAGTTTAGGGACATGTGATGACAGGAGAAGCCCCGTGATAGACATTGCCCTGCTTGCCGGAAGGATACTGCTCATCGCCTTGCTGTTCCTGTTTTTGTTTGCGGTTATGCGCACGGGAATTGGGCTTGTCCGCGGGCAGAATAAAAGCGGAAATATGTGGACAATAACGGTACAACATGGGCCTCGCGAACTGCGCGGCGTGAAAATTGCGGTCAATGGGCCGGTTATTGTGGGGCGCTCACCCGGGGCGGACATCGTGATTGTTGCGTCCTATGTTTCGGGGCGGCACGCGCGCTTCTCGCGCCTTGGCGAGAACCTTATCATCGAGGACCTCGGCTCCACCAACGGGACGACGGTTAACGGGACGCTTATCCACGGTGCCGAGCAGCTTGAGGACGGTGATGTTGTGGGTATTGGCGACGTTACCATGCGGGTGAGTTTCAGATGAGGGACGAGGCGCGCGGTGGGGGCAAAGCTAGGGTTGCTCCTGCGGGTGCGGGCAAGGGCGCGGCCAGATTTAAAACCTCCGTTAGCACATGGGGAAACACCTATGGGAGCGCGTATGAGAACCTGCTCGTCGGCTCTCGCACCGATGTTGGGCTCGTGCGCGAACACAATGAGGATTCGCTGCTTGTCTCCCCTCCGCTCTTTGTGATTGCCGATGGGATGGGAGGCCACGCCGCCGGTGAGGTGGCCAGCGAACTTGCCGTCCATATATTTGAGGAATTCTCGATTACAGGAGCCGACCCCGAGGCACTGAGACACGCGACTATTAAGTCGAACAGTGCCATCATCCGCGGTGCGCAGGAGGGGCTTGGCAGGAAGGGCATGGGCACGACGCTTACGGCGGCGGTTATCGAGGAGGACAGGCTCCTCATCGCCCAAGTGGGCGACTCCCGCGCCTATCTTTTACAAAACGGCCAGCTACGGCAGGTTACTCGCGACCACTCCCTTGTTGAGGAACTTATCGCCGCAGGGCAGTTGACGAGAGCGGAGGCCCGTACTCATCCCAATCGCTCTGTTATTACGCGCGCACTCGGCTCCGACCCGAACGTGTTGCCGGACATCTATGAGATGAGCGTGCAGTCGGGCGACCGGCTCATGCTGTGTTCGGACGGGTTGAGCGGCATGCTCGACAGCGATGATTTGCAGGAGCTCCTCAGCCTGCACTCCGACCCGCAGGAGACGGCTGACGCGCTGGTAGATGCCGCTAACGAGGCGGGCGGCCACGATAATATTACGGTCATCGTTGTGGATATTGGCGAGGTGAAGTCGCGCGCTATGACGAAAACCCGCCAGCGCTTCATTTGGGGCGTCGCCGTGTTCTTTCTGGTGTTTGCCCTGCTTGCAATCGGTACGGTTGGCGCGGTGTACGCCTATGCGCGCAACGCGGTTTATCTTATCGACGAGGGCGGCTATGTGGCGCTGTACCGCGGCCTGCCGGGAGAGGTGCTGGGCATTGAGTTGACGTGGCATGTTGAGACAACCACGATTCCCGTGAGCGCGCTGAACCCGGCAAGTGCGAGCCGGCTTGAGGAGGGCCTGCGAACGGAGTCGATGCATGAGGCGCAGGCGCTTATCCACGAGTGGCGTGAACGGTTGGCGGATGGGCGGTAGTGCAGTGAACGGTTGGTGTGCTTGGCGGATGGGCGGTAGTAGGTGAGCCGGAGAACAACGGAGCTTTTCTTGCTGCTCGGCGCCTCCCCGGTCATTATATTGCTATTTGTTTTAGCAATTATGGGCGACGGTCGTCCCCTCACGCTTGAAACGCTGGCGGTACCGTTTGGGCTGTTCGGAGCCTTTATTGTCTCCCATCTTGCCATTCGCAAACTCGCGCCCAACGCCGACCCAGCCCTGCTCCCCATCGTCTTTGTACTCAGCGGCATCGGCATAGCCTTCGTCATGCGTCTTGCGCCCAAACTCGCCTCGCGCCAAGTCATGTGGCTGTTCTTGGCGATAGCCGCCATGCTCGTAACGCTGCTGCTTGTGCGCTCTATCCGCAAACTTTGCTCCTACAAATATCTGCTCATGCTGCTTGGCATCACCATGCTGCTGCTGCCGGCCGTTGTCGGCGCCGAGATATACGGCTCCAAGATATGGCTTTCGATTGGGGGATTTTCCTTCCAGCCGGGCGAGGTTGCGAAGGTGCTCATTGTGCTGTTCCTCGCGGGTTATCTTGCGGATAACCGCGAAATGCTCTCGGTTGGCGGACGGCGTGTGGGCAACTTTACGATTCCCGACCTGCGCACCCTCCTCCCCTTGCTCATCATGTGGTTGCTGAGCCTTGCCATCGTCGTCTTTGAGCGCGACCTCGGTAGCGCGCTTCTATTCTTCGGCCTGTTCCTCGTCATGCTCTACATCGCGACCGGGCGAAAGTTCTATGTGTTTGCGGGCATGGGACTGGCGGTTGTCGGCGGCGTCGCGGCATTTTTGGCATTCAGCCACGTGCAGCAACGCATCAACATCTGGCTCGACCCCTATGCCTATCGTTATGAGGCGGGCGGACAACTCATTCAGGGCCTCTATTCGCTGGCGGACGGAGGGCTGTTTGGCACCGGCATCGGGCGCGGCATGCCCGAGTACATCCCCGTCGTCGAAAGCGACTTCATCTTCGCCGCCATCGGAGAAGAAATGGGCTTGCTCGGCGCCTCCGGTGTACTGCTTCTGTTTGTGCTATTTGCGGTGCGCGGCTTTACCGTCGCGGCGCGCGCCAACTCCGACGTCGCCGCGTTTGCCGCCACCGGGCTTACAACCGCCATCATCTTGCAGGCCTTTGTCATTGTCGGCGGCGTGACGCGCTTCATCCCCTTGACCGGCGTCACCTTGCCCTTCATGAGCCAAGGGGGCTCCTCGCTTCTGGCGAGTTTCATCATTGTCGGGCTGTTGCTGCGCACCAGCGACAGCGGCACCGGCCACGAAAAGGAACTTGCGGGAGTGACGGGCTTTGACGGAGGGGTACTCGGACGTGTCACCCTCGGCAGGCGCCTCACGATACTCATCACGGGTTTTGCCTGCCTGTTCGCTCTGCTCATCGGCAACCTCACGTGGCACATGGCCATCAACGCGGAGGCGGTTCGCAACGACCCCTTAAACAACCACACGCTTGCCCGCAACCTCGACACCCAGCGAGGGGCAATTCTCACGTCCGACGGCCTCGTGCTTGCGCACAGCGAGAAAGATGAGAACGGCCGCTGGAAGCGCGTGTATCCGGAAGAAGAACTCGCCGCTCACGCGGTTGGCTATATTTCGCCGCAATTCGGCGCGACCGGCGTGGAAGCAACCTACGCCGAAACGCTCGCAGGACGGACAAACTTCGGCTCATGGAACGATGCCCTCGACGCGCTCGCCAACAAAGACGTACCCGGCAATGATGTCTACCTCACCATCGTTTCAGACATACAGAAGGCCGCCGAGCGAGCGCTCGAAGGGAAGGTCGGCGGCGCGGTGGT
>JAIRTN010000114.1 GCA_031254905.1 Coriobacteriales bacterium | reverse complement strand
CCAACTCCGTGGTTATCCCGATTTCCCGCTGAAGGGTGGCGCGTGCGATGACACGGTCGCCCCAGAGGACCGTGAGTTGACCGTTTTGTTGCGCGAGGCGGCCTTTGAGAAGGAGCAGGTAGACCGTGTTGCCGTGGTAGAGTTTGAGCGAGGGGTTGATTCTGAGCGTGGCTTCGCCGTTTGTGACGCGCAGACGTTTGCGGAGGAGTACGCTGCGCTCGCCTGTTTTGGATATGCCGATGAGGCACACGTTGCGGTAGACGAAGAAATAGAGGAGGAATACGAGGGCGAAAAGCGTGATGACCACGACCGTGCCGCCGACCGCGAAGAAGACGACGGGGGCTATCTTCGGCGACGGGGCGGCTGTTGGCGCGGTGCTCTCCGGCAGGGTGACGAGTGGGGCTGGCGTGGGGGTGGCGGGGCTGGTGTTGCTGGCACCCGGGGTGGCGGTATAGGTGGCGAAAATGGTTTCGCGCTGCAAGACGGCTGGCACGAAGCCCGCGTAGTCGGCAGTCGCGATGAAGTAATCAACGAGAAGGCGACGTTGCACGCCACGGAAGATGACTGTTGCCTCGTACTCGAGGGGGCGCCCGTCCTCGTCGAAAGCGGTGACGGTCCAACTGACGGCAACCCGCCTGAGTTCCTGCGTGATTGTCGCGTCTTTCTCCTCATCGCTGCTGACCGTGAAACTCTCGGATTCCGGGAGTTGGAAAACGTCCTCGGAGGGGAGACCCGGATAGACGATGACACGTTCTACCTGCTCCTCTACCGAATGGTAGACCGGTTCCGTGCTAAGCGTTTGCAGGTACATCACGCCCGCGAAGTCCTCTGAGTTGTAGTCGTAGGTGAGGCCGATATGCTCTCGCACCGCCTCTGTGCCTTGACTTTCTAACTCGGGAGAGATGGGGCGGCGCAGGGTGGCCGTGAAGTGCCTCTCGGGACTGCCGGCGCTTACTACGACGGGGTCGCTGAGTTCTTTGAGAAGGTAGAGGGTGCCGCCTTCGTCGGTGAAGCGTTCGTCGATGAGGGGCGCGACGTCGCTGACCTCGTAGGTGTATTCGCGGATGATTTGTTGTGGCGGATTTGTGGGCTGGTTTGATGGTTGGTTTGAGACTTGGTTGGGTGCTTGGTTTAATGTTTGCGCTTGGTTTGGCGGCTGGGCTTGGTTTGGCTCGGCCGCTACCTCGACGGGCGCTCCCCACAGGCCCAGCGCGAGGATGAGGCCGGTGGCTCCTACAGCGAGGACACGGGCCGCGCCGCACCAGCGGCGCGCGGGAGATGGGCGATTGAGATGAGCCCGCTCCTTATCCCCATTAAATAGCTCGTTTTGTGTTGGGTACTGCTGTGCGCCCGGCAGAGCGCTACGCGTGTAATCACAACCTGTGGGGCGACCCGTTTCTTGGCTAGCATCCATTGAATTATCCCCTGTATCATCCTAGTGTCTCCGTTCGTAGCATTGCCCTAGAAATCCCTTACTCCCCTGTAATTCATGGATTGCTGCGAAAAATTTTGCCAAGTTTTTTGGGAAAAACCCTTCCGCTTGGCTCGCCGATATGCTAGCATAGGCACATACGGCGTTGTCAATAGGTTGACAATAAATAGTTTGGCTAAACTGGAAAGGAAATAACCTATGGTGCCCACAAGTACAAAACAGCCCAAAAAGTCCGCTCTGACCAAGGCATTGGAGAATGAGAAAGGTGTTGAGCGCCCGACGGTGTACAAGGGCTTCTACATCTTTGCGGACCAGTACGTGCAGTTGCTCGAGCTTTCTGCCAAGAACAAAATTCATGGCAAGTACCCCAGCAGTTCTTCGGACATGATTCGCATTGCGCTTGATGAATATCTGGCAAAACAGTAAGCGATGATTGGGCGCGGGCGATATAACGACGTCTACCTCTATGAGGTGACAGAACAAGATTTACTTCTCGGAGAGGATGTCGCGAAAACGTACCGCGTGGGCAATGTCCTGATGTTTATGGACAAGCGTGCGATTGATTTGGGAGCCGAATTGGCGCGCGCCGAGGACCTTGCCGCAGCAAAAGAATATCTGACGCAGGGGGAATGGCATCCAGCACAAGGGGAATGGCAGAACAGCCGGCCAGATTATCCGTTGCAGGCGCAGACGTCGCAGGAGCCGCTACAGGCACAGACGGATAATCTGGCTTCCCGAATCGCTTCCCAAGAAGAAAGTCTCCGGGAACTTACCGAGAAAATCGAGCAGCGAGACGAGTTGCTCAGGGACCTCTCCGAAAGTCTCAAGGCGCAGAAACGCGATAACGAGTTTCTCCATGAGCAGCTTGAACAGGCGCGTGCGCAACTTGCTGTCGATGAAATTCGGCACAATGAGTTGGTTGATGACCTGCAGCATGTCAGCGAGGAAACCTTCACCATCGAGACTACGCTCGAGCGAGTGATAGACGAGAAGTTTCGTCTTGAACAGGAACTTGCCGAGCGGATAACTGAACTGGTGGAGATGAGCCTGCAAAACGACGACCTCAAGCGACAACTGGTTGAACCTGAGTGCCTTGGGGCGGCTGCCGCCGCGGGGGCTGCTACGGCTACCGCGGGGGTGAATGCTTCGGCGGGTGCGGGCGCAACGGTTGGCACGACGGGCGGAGTGGCGATGAATGACGAGGCTTTGTCGCTGGGCGCCTTTGGTACCGATGAAGACTTGTCGGTCGGCGGAGATTCCCGCGTACTCACCATGTCCTCAGGTAAGAAAATCCACGTCTTGCACGAATTTCCCACAGCGCCGAAACCAACGCTTGTCTCCCGCGTGAGCCACGCCTTTACCGCGATAGTACGCGTTGCCGTCATCATCCTTTTTGCGACACTCGTCTTAGCTGCCACCAGCATCTTCGCGACCGCCCACGTAAACGACATTTCCTACGGCGCCGCGCTCGACCTTGTAATGCAGAGCCTCAACCTGCTGTCTTAACGCTGAGTATGAGACCGTGCAGGATGTCGGTTTCGCTGACTAAAAAGGATGTAAGACCGGCCAGATTAAGCACCGCGCGAAGCGTTATGAGACCCCCTATGATGACAGGAGCACGGCCTGCCTCAAGTCCAACACAGGCCGCACGCTGTTCGGTGTCAAATTTTGCTAAATCATTTAACACTTTTGCGAGTTCCTCTGCCTCGACGCGTGAGCCATGTACGCGCCACGGGTCATAGACTGCCATTTTGTCTCGAACGCTCACCACGGTAGTCGCGGTTCCCGCCACGGCAATCATGGCAGCGGGACGGCACTCGAAATTGGAAAAGAACGGTCTCATCCCTTTATAAACCCAAGCCTCAGCCTGCGCTATGTCCTCGGCGCTGGGCGGGTCGTTTGGGAGGAAGCAATCGGTGAGGCGGCGGCTGCCGATGTCGAAGGACTGCTCCCGGAGGATGCGCGGGGGGCGTGCGGGCGCCAGCGTGCCGAGCAGTATCTCGGTTGAGCCGCCGCCCACGTCGACGGTGAGTACGCTTTGCTCGCTGGTGGTGACAAAGCCGCTGAGGGTGCCTGAGAATGACAGTTGCGCCTCGCGAAGACCGCCTATCACTTCGACTGTGAGGCCCACGTCCGCAAGCGCGGCGCAGACCTCGGCGCTGTTGCGCGCGTCGCGCATCGCGGAGGTTGCCACGGCCACTATGCGTTCGACGGGCCTGTCGTCGCGGGCTTCGACGGCGCGTATGGTGCTGAGGAAGTCTTTGCATGCCGCGCGCTCCCGCTCGATGGCGGCCGGGCTGATTACGCCGGTTTCGGCAAGGTGCTCGCCGAGGTGGGTTATGCGCATGCGGCGCTCAATCTCGTGGATGGGGTTGTTGGGGATGGGGATGGGGGTGCTGTTGGGGTTGGTGCTGTTGGGGTTGGTGGGGTTGAGGTTGAGGTTGTTGGGGTTGTTGGGAGTGACGATGCTGACGTTGGGGTTGGTGGCGCTGCTGCGGTTGGCGTTGCTAACGTCCACGTCGGCGATGAGCAGGCGCGCGGTGACGGTTCCTAAGTCGATTGCCGCGATGCGCATGTAATCATCGCTTCCCTACGGGGCCGGAATTGTGTCTTCGGGTCTTTGACGGGCAGAGGACGCCTCGGGTACGCCGAAGAATTCATCGAGCACCTGCGTCCACCAGTCTTCGGGCGCCTTGATTGTGGCGAAGTCGACACTGGGGGGCAAGACGGTAGAACTCTCGGA
>JAIRTN010000096.1 GCA_031254905.1 Coriobacteriales bacterium | reverse complement strand
TATCATCAATCGCGAAGGCGTAGTAACCAAAACCTTCCTCGGCAGCCCCCGCGACACCTACAACACCTACGAACAATATCTCAAACAAGCAGGCCTCTAGGCAGCATCTAAAAGGGGTGCTTCTTAATCCATCTCAAAAAGGCAGGTTGCCCATACTAAGCAATACGCCTAGAACCGAATTGATGAGTGCGATGACCAGCGAGATGATGCCAAGGACAATACCTACTGTAGCAAGGTTTCCTTTGGCGCTCGTGCGGCCTTTCATGCCCATGACGATGGCAACGATGCCAAGGACATAGCCAGCAAGAGCAATCAGAACAGCGCCTATGATTCCTATGATGCCGCAGATGAGTGAGGTGACGGCGGAGCCGGACTGGTCTGTTGCGATGGGCGCCACGCCGGGTACACCCTGCTGATAGGGGTTCGTGGCGAAAGCAGGCGGTGGGGTACTAGCGCTTATCGGCGATGTCGTTGTCTGAGAGTTCATTCCTCCACTCGAAGTCTTCGCATCGGTGGTCTGCTCAGTCCAGCTTGCGCCGTCCCAATAGCGCAGTTTTGTCGTATCGCCCGCGGGGTCGGCGTACCAGCCTGCGGGAGTTTGTGTATCAGCCATGGTATCCCTTCCTTGTAAAATCAAACAGATATTGCCCGAAAGGCTCGGTGAAAGAGGAGTCGTTTTGTAAGCATCTTCCCCACCACATTGTACAACGTGAGTGGCAACGAGAAAAGAGGAGGCATGCGGCTTGTGAGTAAAACTGGGTTGAATCGGGTATGATGAGACTCATTGTTTCAATCATTGCTTTAGTCACTACCTCCTCAAGAGAAGTCGGAATGGGAGAGCCATGAAGGGACGCATGATACACGAGTGCATTCATGTACTCAATTTGGAAAAGTCGCTGGAATTCTACGATAAGGCTTTGGGGCTTGTGCCTGTCCGCCGTGTGGGGCCGGATGACGGCAGCTGGGGCCTCGTGTACTTGGCCAACGACACGACGGATTTTGAACTTGAGCTTACGTGGAATCGTGGGCGCACCGAGCCTTATAACAACGGTAGCGACGACACGCATCTGGCCTTTGCGGTGCCCGATATCGACGAGGCGCACGCCCTGCATGAATCGATGGGCTGCATCGTTTACGAGAACCCCGATATGGGCATCTACTTCATCACCGACCCGGATGGTTGTTGGCTCGAGATTCTGCCTGAGAAGTGAAGCCGTAAATCGTTCTTTGCGTTTTTGCGTGCGTGGCGCGTAGCGCGCGGGGAAACGGGACGGGGGTGGGGCAGGCGCACCCGTTCTTGTCCCTATAAAAGAAATCTTTTTGCTCTCGGCAACGCGAGGGTATCATCGTGTGGGTTTGCGCGGGTGATGGCATACAATACGGGCATGCGGGTACTTGCCTTTGATATTGGGGAAAAGCGTATTGGTGTCGCGGGAGGCGATACAGACGCAAAAATTGCTATTCCAATAAGCACAATTTCTGCCCAAGAGGTTCTTTCGGGGGCGCCGGTGTTTAGGCGGCTCATCGAGGACCATGAGCCGGGATTGCTTGTTGTTGGGCTTCCTCTGTCTTTGGATGGTGAGGAGAATCAGCAGGCGAAACGCGTGCGTGAGGTTGCCGAGCGCATTGCTGAGGCGACCGGGCTTCCCGTTGTTTATCAGGATGAACGCCTGTCGAGTGCGGAGGCGCGCCGCTCTTTGAGAGAAACCGGCTGTACGGAACGGGAAATGCGCGGTAAAATAGACATGGTTGCCGCGTCGTTTATTCTGAGAGCGTATTTTGGCGCGGATGTATCGGGACGGGCGGGATTTGAGTAGGCAGGGAACTCGGGTTAGCCATCTTTACGTATAAATCACGTATGATTGGGTAAAGTCTGATGTCTGAATATAGAAGAAAACACAGCACTTCCGCGCATGACAACATGCGTTTGGCCGCGTCATCAGCGAGGTCGTCGAGCCAGTTCTCCCGCCAGAGGACCCGTCCGGACGGCCGTCGCCGGTCCACTACGCGTCCATCGGGGATTTTTTCGTCGTTCCCCTTGTCCAAGGCGCCTGCTGATTACTCGGATGGCGACGACTGGTCGCAGCAGGGGGATCAAACATACGTTGGCTATTCGGTCGATAGTCTCAAGCGCAAGAGTAATCCCATCCTCACCGTCATCATGTTTGTTGTTGCGTTGGCTGCGGTGGGGTTGCTGATTTTTGGCGGTTATAAGCTGGCGGAAGGGCTCGGATTGCTGGGCGCAGGAGTTGTGGGGGATGGAGAGGAAGTCTCCATATTCATCCCGGAAGGCTCGACTACCAGCGAGATTGCAAGCATTCTTAAGCAGAACGGCGTTATTTCTCGGGAGAGTTCCTTCATCAGCGCCGTTACCGCGCGTGGAGTGGCAAACAGCTTCCAGCCCGGGCGCTATACGCTTCGCACCAATATGAGCGACAAGGAAGCCATCGACGCGCTGCTGGAAGGCACGCCTGTGTTTGAGGGCGGTGGCAATAAACTCACCATTCCCGAGGGTCTGACCATCGAGGCAACGGCCGCTCGGGTCGAGGAGGTTTGCGGTATACCGGCGGCAGAATTTATTGCCGAGGCGCGCTCCGCCGACAAGTATGTTGCGGATTATCCCTTCCTTGCGGGCGTCTACAACAATTCGATGGAGGGCTTCCTGTATCCTAAGACCTATATGATTCCCGAGGACTGGAATGCCGAGCGCGTTGTCCGCCGTTTGCTCGACCAGTTTGTCATTGAGACAGCAGACCTCGATATGAGTTATGCGGAGAGCCACAGTCTTTCGCTGTATGACTTGGTGATTATGGGCTCGATGATTGAGAAAGAAACCGCCGCCTATTCGGAATACGAAATCATATCTTCTGTTCTCTACAACCGGATGCGCGATGATATGTATCTCCAGATTTGTTCGACGGTTGTCTATGCGATGGGTCTTGAGAACTACGACGGGCATCCGCTGCTCGAATCGGACCTTCTCATCGACAGCCCGTATAACACCTACCAAAACTCAGGGCTGCCCGCCGGGCCCATCTGCTCTCCTCGCGTTGAAACCATCATCGCGGCGGCACACCCGGCTGAGACAAACTATTTCTACTATGTGCTGACATCTTTGGAAGGAACCCATACCTTCTGCGAAACCTATGCTGAGTTTGAGGAAGCAAACGTTGTGTACCGCGAACTCTTTGATGTTCCTGCCTGATGCTGTGCGGTAGCGATAAGCGGGCAGCTATGTGTGAGCGGGCAGCGGCTGAGGTGTTTACGATGAGATGTGTGCGGTAGCGATGCCCTTTCTAACCCCTGACGACTATTTCAGCTCGGTTATTTGTATCGAACCTGAAGCCCTTGTAAAAGAGGGCTTCAGCATCGTTTTGCTCGACATCGACAACACACTTGTACCCCGGGACATCCAGCGCTTGCCCAGCGAGGTAAAAGACTGGGTTGCCCGGCTCAAAACCTGCGGCCTGCGCGTCTGCCTGCTCTCAAACAACTGGCATAAGGTGGTCTTTGACTATGCCGCCGAACTCGACCTCCCCCTCGTCTACAAGGCGATGAAACCCCTACCCTTTGCCTATCTGCGCGCCCTGCGCAAGCTGGACAGGCAGAAAGGCGAGCGCGTCGTCTGCGTGGGCGATCAGATTGTAACGGACGTTTGGGGAGCGCACACGCTCGGCTTTTCCGTCATACTGGTAGAGCCGCAGGCGCAAAAAGACCTCTGGTATACGCTGCTGTTTCGACGTTTTGAGCGCCTGCTCATGCGCGGGCGTCATCCGCGTGCTTGACGGGCTTGGCGCGGCTCGGGCTCGCTTGCTCCGCTCGTGTGGCTCGCTCGTGTGTGGTCCGCTCGGTTAGTTTGTCGCCCCGCTCGGCTAGCTCGCCGCTCCACCACCGCTCCACCGTCCGCTTCGACATGAAGGGAGTGTCTCATGAAAACAGGTCTGCTCGGATACCCCATCGCGCACTCGCTTTCTCCCACCATCCACAATGCCGCCTACGCCGCGCTCGGGCTGGACTGGCACTACGCGCTGTACCCCTGCAAAGACGCGCCCGCATTCACGCGGATGATACGCGAGGCTCAGGCGCAACCAGAGGCTTTTGTGGGCTTTAACGTTACTACGCCGCACAAATCCATCGCCTATCAAACCTGCACCGAGCACTCTCCCTTTGCCGCGGCGACCGGCAGCGCAAACGTCCTCACCTTCCTCGCCGATGCATCTGCGCCCGTCTCCTCCGATGTGTCCGTCGGCACCCGCCCCCCCCGGAGACACCCCCCCGCGCAGCCCGCCCCGCGG
>JAIRTN010000037.1 GCA_031254905.1 Coriobacteriales bacterium | reverse complement strand
CAAGTTGACGTAAAGAGCAATCGCTCCATCGAGGGCACCGGGCTTGGACTTGCAATTACGCGGCGCCTCCTTGCGATTATGGGCGGCTCGATAGGGGTAGAAAGTGTCTACGGAGAAGGCAGCGTCTTTACGGTGCGCATACCGCAGGGCTTTGTCGCCGATGTGCCCATCGGGGCTCAGACGGTCGCGAATTTGCGGGGCTTCCGCTACGTTGAAAGCAAGCGCAGTTCCAACGAGGCTCTTTCTGACCTCCAGCTACCCTCCGCACGTGTGCTGGTTGTCGACGATAACCAGACCAATCTTGCCGTCGCCCGTGGCATGATGAAGCGCTTCGGCATGCAGGTAGACTGCGTGGACAATGGGCAGGCAGCCATCGAACTTATCAACAAGGGCAAACAGCGCTACCATGCCATATTCATGGACCACATGATGCCGGGTATGGATGGCATCGAAACCTTTGAGCGCATCCGCGCCCTTGGAACCGCGTACGCGACAAGCGTGCCCGTCATTGCGCTGACGGCAAATGCCATATCGGGCAATGCCGAGATGTTCACCGACAAGGGCTTCGCGGCGTTTCTCTCAAAACCTATGGATATCATGCAGCTTGAGTTAATCATCCGGCGTTGGATTCGCGACGGTGAGGCTGAAAGCGACTCGCAGCCTCAGGAGCGCGAACAGGAGCAGTTGCGGCCGCGCGCGCAGGAGGAGCCTCAGGAGCGGGTGCAGGTGTGGCCTCAGGAGCAACCGCGGGAGCAACGGCAACCGCGGACGCAGGGGCAGCAGGGGCAGGCGGGGCGGCCGCAACTTCAGAAAGCCCCGTCCTTATCCTCGTATTCCTTAATAGCTGTGCTTGGCGATTGCGGAATCGACGTCGAGAGCGCCCTTGAGCGCTTTGGCGGGCAGGCCGAGGAGTATCTGCGCGTGTTGCGTGTGTATCTTGCGGACACGGAGAGGCTGCTTCTTGAGTTGAATGACCCCTCTGAGCAGGAACTTGGCGCGTATGCGGTTGTGGTGCATGGGATTAAGGGGAGCAGCCGGGGTGTTGGCGCGATGAGGATTGCGCGGGAGGCTGAGGAGTTGGAGCGGGCCGCGAAAAGTGGCGAGCACGAGTTGGTTCTGCGGCTGAATGAGGGCTTTGTGGAGCGCGCGCAGGAGTTTATCGAGGACGCGAGCAGGGCGCTGGATTCGCTTGGGTATTGCGAGGGCAAGGAGTTTAAGGAGAGCCCGGACGCTGCCCTTTTGGAGCAGCTTTGTGAGGCGGCGGCGCGCTTTAGTATCGACGGTGTTGAGGATGCCCTTGAGGCCTTGGAAGATTATGACTATCAGACGGAGGGAGAGCTTGTCGCGTGGCTGCGCGTACAGTGCGACGCCCTTGCCTTCGATGAGATAGTGGTACGTTTGTCCGATTTCGGAAATGTAGGAAGTGCGAACGCAGGGAATGCAAGAAATGTAAGCACCATAAGGAAAGGAGAGAGCAATGATTACCGAGCGGCGTCGTAGAATTGCATTGGTCGATGACAATATGACCAACCTCGCGATTGGACGCAACATTTTGAAAGAACGGTACGAGGTGTACCCCGTACAGTCGGGC
The DNA here is from genome assembly GCA_031254905.1 of Coriobacteriales bacterium. Next base: position 4,207 of record JAIRTN010000037.1, on the reverse strand, counting down.
GCGCAGTTGCTCGAAAAGGTAGGGGTGATGAATCCCGACCTCATCCTCCTCGACATCGAAATGCCGGGGATGGATGGCTACGAAACGCTGCGGCGGCTCAAGAAGTGCAGCGAATTGCCCCCGATACCGGTGATTTTCCTCACGGCGAAGGCCGATGAGGGCAGCGAGATTGAGGGCTTTGAGCTCGGCGCGGTCGATTACGTTACCAAACCCTTCAGCGCGCCTCTGCTCATGCGGCGTATCAAAAACCAAATACTTATCGCAGAGCAGGGCAGGAGGCTTCGGCACTACAACGAGAACCTCCAAGAAGAAGTGAGGCGCAAGACCGAACGGGTATTTCTGCTGCAAAACGCAATGCTTGTCACTGTTTCGGAGATGATAGAATCCCGCGACAGTGCCACGGGCGGGCACATCGAGCGCACACAAAACTTCATGCGCCTGCTCATCGAGGACCTTCTCGCCAACGGCGTGTATACCAATGTCATCGCCACGTGGGACCTCGAACTGATGCTGCTTTCCGCGCCGCTGCACGACACCGGCAAGATAGCCATCAGCGACACCATTCTCAACAAACCCGGGAAACTCACTCCCGAAGAATTCGAGATTATGAAAAAACACGTTGATTACGGGCTTTTGGCTCTCGAAAGAATAGAGCGAAACACCTGTGAAACGTCGTTTCTGGAATACGCGAAAACGATTGCGGGCACACACCATGAAAAATGGGATGGCAGCGGATACCCACGGGGCCTTCGCGGGATGGAAATCCCCCTTGAAGGCCGCCTGATGGCGGTAGCCGATGTCTATGACGCCCTCATATCGGTTCGCCCCTACAAGAAGGCCTTCAGTTTTGAGGAGGCCAAGTCCATCATACTCCAAGGGAAAGGACTACACTTCGACCCCGCGCTTGTCGATTCGTTTATCAGGGTCGAGGATAAGTTCGCCGAGGTCGTCCAAGACCGTAGTCGCGTGTCCTCCCTCGCTTGTGAACGATTGGCAAGCTGATGGACAAACTAATGGTGACATATCGATACGCCCGTCCCTTGTCCCCGTCCAGGACGCGGCGTGCTCCCTATGCGACGAGTGTCGTGCCTTCAGCACCACTCCCCTCATTCGGCACATGCCTCGTGCCGTCGCTTCAGCCCCACTCCCTTCACACGGCACTCGTCGCTTTCTTTCCCAAGACCCTTTTGGAGGTCCGTTCCAAGGTCCGTCCAAAGGCACCCGCTCTGGGCGCCCGTCCAAAGGTCCGTCCCAAGGCTCTCACAAAGACCCCTCTGAGGGTCCTTCCGAAGCCCTTTAAGATTCCGGAGGCTCTTGGGGTTTGGCGCTGATGGACATCGAGAGGCAGGGAGTCTTTCATAGGCTGCGTATGGACGCCGTGTTTGACGCGGCCTTGTTGCGCCCTGTCACTACGGTTATCGCTGGTCCCGGCTACGGGAAATCAGTCTCAGTATACACCTATCTGCGAGAGACGCTGAAGGAGAGCGAGACACGCGCCCTATGGGTGCAGCTTTCGGCCAATGATGTCATGACCTCCCATTTTTGGGAGACATTTACGCAAGCCATTGAGCCGCTCAACCCCAGATTGGCAGCCGCCGTGTCGAATCTGGGCTTTCCCGCTTCCGAGGAAATGCGTCGTTATCTCGCGGAATTGTTTCGCAATGAACTGAAATCCCGTTACCGCTACATACTCGTTCTCGATGACCTGTATCTGCTCGAGGATGGCCCCGTCCTCGACTTCATCGCGCGACTGCTCGATTCGCTTTCGTCGGGTGTTTGCGCCATCGTACTGTCGCGCCATGACAATCTTCCCAATTCGAGCGAACTCCTCAGAGACAAGCGCCTTTCGCGCATCGACGAAAACGAACTTTCCTTTACCAAAAGCGAGATACGGGAGTATTTCGCGTCGGTGGGTATCGTGGTTGACAATGAGGTGGTGGAAGACATCTATTGTGAGACAGAAGGAATGCCCATCGCGGTTTCCTTCGCGGCGCGGCTCCTTGAGCGCAGGCCCGACGACAGCGCCTACGTTCGCGCGGCGCTCAGAGGCAACTTCAAACGCATCATCGAGAATGAGTTCTTCTCCGTCATTTCCGAGGAACGCAGGGCCTTTTTGCTCAGGCTCTCGCTTCTCCGGCACCTGTCGCCCGAACTGATTACCGAGTTGGGAGGCGGGCAGGAGACAATGAGGGAGCTTGCGGACGCCAGTTCGCTGATACGCTTCGACCACTACATGCACGTGTACCGTATTCATCATCTGCTCTTGCAGTATCTCACGGAGAAGCAGAATTTGCTTACGGAGGAGCAATGCCGCGAGGTCTACGGAAAGGCGGCGCGTTGGTGCGATGCAAACGGGTATCGCGTTGATGCACTATCATACTATCGTGCAATGGGAGACTTCGACGCCATCGTCAACGTGGCCTTCAGCTATCCGCTGGTAATGCCCATCGACATCGCCTCAGAACTATTAGACGCGCTCGAGCAGGCGCCGGCCGGGTTTTTCGACACAAACCCGGGGGCGCGGGTACTGCATACGCGCCTCATCATGACTCTGGGGCGCATCGAGGAGTCAATCGAGTTGGTGTATGAGTATATCGCCCTGCTCGAACAGCGGCCGCCGAGCGCCGGAAACAACCGTACCCTGATGGGCCTGCACAACAACCTCGGGTACGCCAAGATGATTACCTGCCCCGAAACGCACGACTACAGCTTCTTCGAGCACTTCAGAGACGCGCTCGAATACGCCGAGTCCGCGGCGCGCGCTCCCGCAAGCGGCTTTCTCATCTTCAGTGTGGGCTCCTACGCGCTGCGGGTCGGAAACGCTCAGGCCGGGGGGCCGGAGGCCTGCATCGAAGCCGTGCGCCAGTCGATTCCCTGCACCACGATTACGCTGCGCGGCTGCATGTATGGCCTCGATAGCCTCATGCGCTCCGAGTACGCGTATTTCCGCGGGCTGCCCGACGAAACAGAACGATACGCCTTGCGCTGCGTCCGTCAGGCACACGAATTCGGACAGGTGGAAACGGAGATAAGAGCGCTCTATCTCCTGATTCGCGCCTATCTCCAAACCGGCAAATATGAGCGCATCATGGAGGTCTTTGCGCAACTCGACATCCTCATGGGGGAGAAGTCTTTCATGAATCGCCATTTGCTGAATGAGATTGTCACAAGCTGGTTCTTCGCGATGATTGGCGAGGTCAGCCGCGTGGAAAGTTGGCTGAAAAGCGATTTATGGTCCTCGGGGCTGAATAGTCTCATCGAAGGACCGGATGACTTCACCAAGGTCAAGTACTACCTCGCCATCAAGGACTACCAAACTTTGCTCGCCTTCGCCGACGACCGCGCCGCTCGCTTCGGCGTCATGCGCTTTCTCATCGGGCAAGTCGGCTTCGCGGCTGTCCGCGCGGTCTGTCACCTGCGTCTCGGCAATCGAGCACAGGCCCTTGAGTGGCTAGGGGAGGCCTACGAACTCTCGCGCCCCAACGAACTCATCATGCCCCTCATAGAGTTGGGCAACAACATGCGCAGCCTCGCCAACGCGGCCCTGAAGGCAGAGGTGGCGGGAATACCAACCGAATGGCTCGAGACCATTCGCAGTCGAGCAACAACCTATGCCAAGCGCGTCGCGCATGTCCGCTCTCGTTATCTGGAGACACACGGGCTTACCGCGGAAGTCCAACTCACCCAAAGAGAACTCGCGATTCTCCAAGACCTCTCACACGGCCTGTCGCGCACAGAGATTTCGCTCGCACACGGCGTTTCAGTCAACACCGTAAAATCCATGTTGCAGATGATTTACCAGAAACTAGGCGCCGAAAGCGCCCTCGACGCCATCCGCGTCGCCACCACCAAACACCTCATGTAAAGCCCCTCCCACACTCGCAACCAAAATCCCAAAAGCAGCGAGTGGGCTCGAAAAGTCGGGTACCCCTGAACAACAAAACAGCCACTCGAAAAAGTGGCTTTTACCTGCGAAAACGTCTGGTGGGCCGTCGGGGGTCGGCAAGCCAGTGGCTCGCCGAGGGTTCGAGCGCCCGGAAAACGCATTGCGTTTTCAGCGAGAACGGGGAGCGCTTGCGCGAACCCATGGAACGCAGCGAACTTGTGAGTGCGACGAGTGGGGTGGTCGAAGGAGTGAAGTTTCGAGAAATGGTGGGCCGTCGGGGACTCGAACCCCGGACCTTGGGATTAAGAGTTTGCGACTGCG
>JAIRTN010000007.1 GCA_031254905.1 Coriobacteriales bacterium | reverse complement strand
GCTGAAAAGCACGACCGGCGAAGCCGGACGGGCGACACTGTTTTGCTTAGTGGCGCAAGAGTGCCTGCATGGCAGGCGGCATCAGTGTCGTCAACACCACTGAGCCTTGTGGCGGCTCGAAGCCTACACCCACGCTTTGAGGGACCGCAAATGAGCGGTGACGGTAAGCCTCCATGCACGATTTTTCCTTATCGGTAAACCTGCTGTCATAGCTTGGGGCGACAAGCTTAAGCCCAGAGGCCAAAGTGGCACGTATCCTCATCATGGCCACAGCGCCGCGAACAGACCACGCACAGCCCCAGACCTTCAGACGTGCCGCATAGACCTTGGAGTTGGTACCCTCCATGGTGCCTAATGTGACCGGCCCATAAGTCTTGATCAGCCGTATGGCCTCTTTGGCATCTTCAAGAAAGCCTCGATACGTCAGACGGTGACCCTTTGTGCAGGCTGAGGCGATGATCTTAAGTTCTTGTAAGAGGCGCTTGTATTTGTGTTTGGACAGCAGCTCGCACAGATGTGCACAAAACCGTCTGTCGCCGAATACACGCACAAGGTCTTTAAGCAGCATCTCACGTATGTAGCGCGATAGCGAGGCTCCTTTGAGCCAATCGAGATTGTTTGAGATATAGTCGTAAAGCTCACGCCTGCGCTCGTCGCGCTCGTCTTTAGGCTCTGCATCCATACGCTCAGACAGTGCAGCGAGAAAGCCGTCAAAGTCTTTACGATACAGGTAGTCCAGATACGTGCCTCTGTCCTCTTCTGATGAAAACGCCTTATAGACCTTCTGGTTTACGTGATAGGTATCCAGACGTGAGATGATTACCGCATCCTTTCTTACATACGCATCCAGCCCGTGCGCCTTACACCACCCGGCGGCATCTGAGGCGGTGAGGACCCAATCCGCATACGTAAGGTCATAGACGGCGCTTGTGCGCTTTGCGCACTCGGAGAAGAACTCTTCAGCTCCACCATCCGATGCCCAATGGAAAGGGGCTATGCGGCGGTTGGGGTGCTTTCGACTCTTGCCAGCATAGACTACCCAGACCTTCATCTCTGCGCTCTTTTTCCTGAACTGCGCTTTGTAGGTAAGCCTGTCTTGGGCCGGCTGCTTGGTCTTGGATTGGAGGTTTACCCAAAAGCCATCGAACTCGCAAAACAGCGTCTCGGCGCTTATCGGTAGATCCGTGCCCACACCTCCTCCCTTAGCCAAAAGTTCGCCACAGCGATGCACGCAGCGCATCACCGTCTGACGGGTGATAGATGTCCCTGTCCTATCATTGAATGCTTTGGCCGTCTTTTCGTAGGAGACATCTGCCGCGCAGCGCACAATCCACAGAAATGCGTCTTTGTCCAGATGCTGATGAGAGGCCACACCTAACACCTCATCAAGCGGATAGCGGCGACACCCGAACTCGTCTGTGTAGATGCGCCTTGTGTAGGAGATCTCGCCAAGCATGGTGATGACGGTGCGCTTGCGGCTACCGCAAAGCCTCCAGCCTTTCGGGACCTCGCTCAGCAGCTCATCATCGAAACGCACCAAGTTTTTGATGAACGCCGCCCTTATGATCAGTCGGCCTGTGACCTCGCAGTACTCGACGTGCTTGCCGAAGTCCTCTGTCTCTAGGAGGTTTTTGTAGAACAACTCTGAAAGCGCATCGACACAAAACGTAGTATCATCCATCTGTGGGTTTCCTTCCTCTCTTCGTTTTTGCCAACAAAGATTGTAGGAAACCCACTTCCATCTCTTACGTCAAAACCATCCAGCTAACCGCAAACGGTTAAGGCTGGTATGCAACTTCGTTACTCACTCTATTTCTCGCGGACACTTCGGCACCGCTTCGGCACCGCTGCGGCATGTTTTTGCCACTTCCGTGTCACTTCTCCAGCACTTCTCTAGCATCATTGCCCGCGCAGGTGTATTATGTGGTGAGAATAGGGGCGCAGGGTTTTTTTGGGGTTTTTGCATGGGGAGTAAGCCAACGGGGCGTCTTTGATAGACGATTGGCTACGGGAGAGGGGAATACTGTCAATGAAGCACCGCACGTTGCCTTTTCTGCGAGGCGCGCTTGCGCTTGCGTTCCTTGTTATCTTCAGTCCGCCGCTCATGGCTTTTGCGGAACCCCTGTCTCTTGCCAGTACGAGTTGCACCGTCACCTTCGTCGATTACGACGGCACGGTTCTTGCCACGCAAAGCGTCAACTCGGGCGATGCGGCCACCGCCCCTGCTACGCCCAACCGCCAAGGCTATTCCTTCGCGGGTTGGGACACCGGCTTTACCAACGTCACCACAGACCTCATCGTGCGCGCCACCTACGAGCAACTCGTCTACTCGGTAAGTTTCGCGCCGGGCAACCACGGCACCTCTCCGGCGCAAACCTTCGATTTTATTCCCTACGGTTCCGCGACCCCCTCGCCCCCTCTTTTTAATGCGGAGTCGGGCTGGCGCTTCATCGGTTGGCAGCCCGCCCTTATCCCTATAGTCACCGCCAATGCCACCTATACGGCCCTCTGGGAGCCCGCGGCCATCCTGCTCGACCCCGAACTTCCGCCGCCGCCCCCCGCTCCCACCGCCCCCGTTGAGCAGCCGCCGGTGATTATCAACGTCTTGCCCTCAGAGCCTGTCACCTCGCCGGATAGCTACACCACAACGCCGCCCCTTTCGTCTTTGACGGGTTCGGGAGGCCAGCGCGGCGGCAGCGGCGCAGGCCCAAGCGCGGGCGAAACACCGGACGATACGATAAGCCAGTCCGACGAGCAAACGCCCTTGGCGCCGGGCATCAACGACGCGCAAACGAGGGACGCTGCTCTCTGGATGGTCTCCGTACTCATGCTTTTTGTGGTCGGTGGTTTTGCTGTTTTGTGGGCGATTGTGAGAAACTCGAACGACGAGCAAGTCGAAACCACAGCCGAATGACAAACAGGCTACAACCTCAGCCGAATAACACGAAAACCGCCGTATTCGCCTGTAGACGGCCGCGGTTATCAGTATAATGGCTCTATCCTTTCTCAAAGACAGGAGTTATCTTTGGCCGATGTAAAGCCCTTTATCTGTTGTCGCCCCCTGCCCGCGCAGGCGTCCGAGGTGGCGGCTTTGCCCTACGATGTGTTCAGTCGTCCCGAGGCGGCGGCCGAGATTGCCGCGCATCCTCAATCTTTTTTGCGAATCGACAAGACCGCCGCGCTGTTTCCCCTTGAGGTCGATGAGTATGACGAGCGGGTTTACGCCCGGGCCGCCGCGCTTTTTGCCGCCGAGTTGCAGGATGGCAGCTATGTGTGCGAGGAGGAGCCGCGCTATTTTCTCTATCGCATAGAAAAGGACGGGCGGGCGCAGACGGGTGTGGTGGCCTGCGTTGCCGTTGACGATTACGAGCAGGGCGTGCTGCGGCGCCATGAGAATACCCGCGCCCATAAACTTGAGGACCGCGTGCAACACATCACGGCCCTCGACGCGCAGACGGGCCCGGTCTTTGTGGCCTACCGCGCCCAAGAGGCGATTGACGCGGCCGTGCAGGCGGCAACGGCTGCCGTGCCGCTCTATGACTTTGTGGCACCGGATGCCGTGCGTCATACGGTGTGGCGGGTGGACGATTCCAGCTTGGAACGCGCGATACAGGAGGGCTTTGCCGGGCTTGACGCGCTGTATATCGCGGATGGCCACCATCGTGCCGCCGCCGCCGCGCGCATCGGGGCATCGCGACGTGCCTGCAGGCTTGAAGCAAAGATAGAAGAAGGGGGAGAAGAACGGGCGTGTGGCGACGAATCCGACCACTTTCTCATTATCGCCTTCCCCTCAAACCAGCTTGCAATCCTCGACTACAACCGTGTTGTCTGCGACACAAACGGTCTTTCGCGCGATGAGTTGCTTGCGCGCATATCTGAGTGCTTCAGCGTGGAGCCGGTAGACTTTGAGCATTGTCGCCCGCGCGTGCGAGGTGAGTTTGCGATGTATCTTGAGGGGGCATGGTATCGCTTGGTCGTGCGCGAGGACTTGCGCCTCGATGACCCGGTTGCCGGGCTTGACGCCTCGCTTCTGCAGGATATGCTGCTTGCGCCCGTCCTTGGTATCGAAGACCCGCGCGTGGACAACCGCATATCGTATGTTGGCGGCGTGCGGGGCTTGGAGGAACTTGCGCGTCGTGCGGACGCGGGGGCGGGGCAAGGGGAGGGCCACGGCCTTGCCTTTGCGTTGTTCCCCTGTTCGCTGGAGGAGTTGTTTGCGGTTGCGGACGCTGGGCTTCTCATGCCCCCTAAATCGACATGGTTTGAACCTAAGCCTCGTAGCGGGCTTTTTATTCACAGGATGACGAGGTGAGTTGGAAATGGACAATCAGGGAATGATTTCGATTGTTATACGGGTTTCATCGGACGCGGAGGGCTTGCTTGACCTCGTGGCGTCGATACTTCCTCAGCTTGGCAGGCGAGATGAGATTCTCATCGCGCTCGAAGCCGTGGGCGGGCCTGCTGAGCCGCGGCCCGACGCGCCGCAGCCCAGGGTGAACCCGCACGATATAGCAAGAGATGTTGCGCATGAGATAGCACGACAGGCCCCCTTCGTCCGTGTGTTTGACGGCGGGGACGGGAACAGCACGAGCATCTATGAACAGGCGATTTCTGCCTGCAAGGGCGACTACATCTTTTTGGCCGAGCCCGGCGACCTTTGGACGCCGAGCAAGATTGCCGACATGCGGGGCGCCTTTGCCGCGAGCGAATCAATACTCGTCTTGCACGACGCCGAGATTCTCGACAGCGAGCGCCAACTCGTGGCCCCCTCGATGCTTGCCCTGCACGGGGATACGACGATGATTTCGGAAAACCTTATTCGCGATTCTTATGTGGGAAGCTGCCTTGCCTTCATGGCGCCGCTTCGGGAACTCGCCTTGCCCTTCCCGCCCGCGCCGGTGCGTCACGACCAATGGCTGGGGCTTGTTGCCGAGCGCTTCGGTGGTGTGGCCCTGATTACCAAGCCGCTGATACGGAAGATTTTGGAGCCCTCAGACGGTGCCGACCTTATCCCCATCGGTTTTTTGGGAGGGCGCGACGAGCAACGGAGACTGTTCAAGATACTGAAACAGCGCGAGCGGGAATTCAAGGCTACGCTGCGAAAGATGAAGAAAATGGGGATTTCGGGCGAGCCGGAGGACTGAGGACGCTTACCCGTATACCATATCTTGTGCTTTGGTGAGCCTGTGGGCACAAACCGAGCACAAATTGCCCCTCTCACGGAGCCTTTCTGTTGCCATTGAGGTTGGTTCTGTGAGATACTATGCGACGACCTAAAACCGCAGCACAGCAGCATATACGTAGTCGAGAAGGTAACACGATGCGTCGGGGGGCGTGCGGCACTCGTGACAGCACAATGCACAAGACGAGCCATTAACACAGCAAAGAAAGCAGACATGGTCATGGAGTTCCTCAAAGTATCTTCAAAGTCGTCACCGTCTTCTGTTGCCGGCGCCATTGCCGGCATGATAAAGGACGGCGTTCCGGTTGAGATTCAGAGCGTTGGCGCCGGGGCCGTTAATCAGGCCGTGAAGGCCATTGCCATTGCCCGCGGCTTTCTTTCGCCGGTGGGGATTGAGATTGTGTGTGCGCCATCTTTTGCCGATATAAGTATCAATGGAGAGAACCGGACGGCCATCCGTTTTACCGTTGAGCCGCGTTACCTGAGAGGTACCAAGAAGGCCGAACTTGGCGAGGACGCGCGCTATGATTGGGCCGCCTACGGCGCGAACTTTTCCGAATCGTAAATTATAGACGTGAGCAGGGCAGGTATTCATCCGATG
>JAIRTN010000150.1 GCA_031254905.1 Coriobacteriales bacterium | reverse complement strand
AGCTCCTCGCCGTAGCGTGCGGGCATGCAGCCTGCCACGACGAGCTTCGCCGTGCCTTCGGCAAGCCGCGGCAGGGCAAGCGCCTCAAGAATCGTGGAGATGGCCTCCTCGGTTGCCTCGGTGATAAACGAGCAGGTGTTCACGACAACGACGTCGGCACAGGCGGGCTCGGGCTCCTCGCAGTGGCCGGCCGCAAGCACGCGCGCCCGCATCTTATCCGTATCTACCTCGTTTTTGGCACAGCCGAGGGTTATGAAGGAGATGGCGCGCGCCGGGTCGCGGTGGACCGCCGGGTCGCTGTGGGCCGCCGGATCGCGCCGGGTGCTGTGGGGGTTCACCGGTAGTTGATGAATTGCAGCGGCTGGCCGTAGTCTTGCTCTTTGAGAAAGGCGATGACTTCTTGGAGCATATCGCGTTTGGGGGAAAAGACGCGGAGTTTGTCACCTTCTATTTGCACCTTGACGTTTTTGAGTTTGAGGGCGCGGATGTCTTTGTTAATTTTGCCTGCCGTGTCTTTGTCGATGCCCTGGACGATGGTGCCGATGAAGCGCACGGTCATGCCCGAGGCGGCCTCCGGATTGCCCCATTTGACGCTTTTGAGGTCGACTTTTCGGTGCACGAGCTTGGTGTTGAGCACGTCCATGACCTGGCGTGCGACAAATTCGCTCGGCGCGGTGAGGGTGAAGCGGTGCGTGCCTTTGTCGAACTCGAGGGTTGCTTTGCTGTCCTTGAGGTCGTAGCGCTGCGCAAGCTCCTTGCGGGCCTGTTGATGCGCGTTGTCGACCTCCTGGAGGTTGACCTCAGAGACTACGTCGAAGCTCTCGTCTTTTGCCATGGGGTTCTGCTTCCTTTCTGTGTTGGGCGGCCCGATTGCCTGATTACCTGGCTCGGTTGTTTGCCGCTTAGTCGCCTGGCCACCCGATCGCTCGGCCACGTGCTCGACCACGTGCTCGGCCGCTTGCCTGGTTGCCTGCCTGGTCGCCTGCTGAACGGTCTACGTACCCGTTGAGGTTCCCTGTCCGTTGTTTGTCGATGACCCTCCGTTGCCTGCTGAGGAACCCTCACCGTTTGTCGATGTGCCGTTGCCGGCGGCTGTGTCGTCGCCGTTGCCTTCGCCGTTGCCGGCGGCTGCGTCGTCGCCGTTTGCGGGCGCCTCCTCAACCTCCAAAGACACCGAACCGGAGCCGTTCGAGTCGTTTATCACAAGCTCAACTGCCTCGCCGTTGCGGGTTACGGTGAGGTTGTGGGGCTGCGCCGTGAGCACATCACAAGACGCGCTCACCTCCCACGTCATCTCCTCGGAAAGCGTTCCAGCGTACACATTCTCGCCATTGACGGAAACCTCAGTCCAGGGCGCCGTGCCCTCGGCTGGCGTAACTACCAGCTCAAAGGGGCCATAGCGCGAATCGTCGGGGGCTTCCCCTTCGTCGTTCTCGTCGGTGCCGGTACCCTCGGTATCATCCGAGCTGGGAGCCGGTGTTCCCTCGGTAACAACCGTGCCGGTATTCGCCGGGATAATGACGTCGTTTGTCTGCTTGCGACAGCTGTTGGCCACCATCGCCCAGACCACGAGCCCGATGACAACCACGAGAACGAGCATAATAACGAGCACAGCCGGGTTCCCAAACAGCGCACCGAACACGCGGGCGGGCAAACTCTGCCGCGGCGTGGTGTAGCCATCGCCCCCGTAGCGGCTCGCCGTGCTGCTGTCGCGCGGTTGGCGACGGCGACGCGAAGCGGCGGTCGCTACGCGCTGCGCCGCGGAAGACCGCGAATCATAACCCCGATTAAGCTCGGAGGAGGGAATAGGCTTATCCCACATCGACCGCACGCCCTGCCCATCACCAGAGCGCCCCATGCGAACCACGCCGTTGGGTATTTCGGGGCGGGTAAGATGCGCGGTGCTCGTGTCGAGCGGCGATACGGGGCGTCGGGCCTCACGATTCTCAAACTCATGATACTCACTGAGGAATTGTTTGGTGATATCCTCGGAGTCGAGCCCGAGGTAGCGCGCATAGGAGCTCACCATGTTACGCGCGTGACCCTTGAGTGGCATATGCCGAAAATCCGCCATCTCGAAAGCCTCGAGAATGGCCGGACGTATGCGCAGCTGAGCATGGACCTGGTCAAAGGTAAGACCCTGCCTTCTGCGCGCCTCGGCTAACCGAGTTCCAAAGGTCTGCTGTGCCAAAGAAACTCCTTCGTGATGCTACATCCATAGTATCTCATGCTCGGGCTCATAGGTAGCGTGAATATGACCGGAAACAGGAGAATCGTGCGAGAAATCCCGGGAAATCTGAGCGCTGAAGGCGAAACAAAAGGCTCTGTGAAGATGCGGATAAGGACAGAGCCCTACCAATCCGCGCCGTCAGACGCCTCAAGAGCCTTGAGCGACTCCAGGTCGAGTACGTCGTCGATGAGCACCTCCCGTGGTTTGCTGCCGTTTGGCGGGCCAACGACCCCCTTCTGTTCGAGCATGTCCATGATGCGACCGGCACGGGCGTAGCCCACCTTGAGGCGACGCTGCAACGTGGAAGTCGAGCCGAAGCCACTTGAGACAACGATCTCGGCCGCCTCCCAGACCAACGGGTCGTCATCTCCCCCGCCGCCATCCGCAAACGAGGTGGTGGAGATGCCACCGACCGCAGTGGCGAGGATGTCCTCGTGATACTCGGGTTCACCCTGCTCTTTGAGGAAGTCGACGACGGCTTCGATCTCGGGTTCGGAGACGAAGCAACCCTGAATACGCTGGGGTTTGCCGTATTCGGGGCGCGAGAACAAAAGGTCGCCGGTGCCGATGAGGTTTTCGGCCCCGGGGCAGTCGAGGATGACGCGCGAGTCGATGCCCGAGGCTACGTTAAAGGCGATGCGGTTGACGATGTTGGCCTTGATGAGGCCCGTGATGACGTTGGTGGAGGGACGCTGGGTCGCGATGATGAGGTGGAGGCCGGCGGCGCGGGCGAGCTGCGCGAGGCGGCTGATGGAGGTCTCAACCTCCTTGCCGGCAACCATCATGAGGTCGGCAAGCTCGTCGATAACGATAACGATGAGCGGCATTTCTGTGAGGCCGTCCTCGCCGAAGGTCACTTCGCCGCCGGCCGAAGACGCGGTTTTGGGAGAGGTGGTGGGGCTGAGGGCCGCGTCCTTCTCCGCATCGTCTTGTTCTTCTGTTGCGGCGGCCTCAAGTGCGGCGGCTGCGGCGGCTGCTTCGGCTGCGGCGGCTGCTTCGGCCTCGGCCTCAGCTGCGGCTTTTGCCTGCTCAGCGCGTACGAAATTGTTGTACTGGGCGATGTTTTTTACGCCGGCCTGCTGGAATACCTTGAGACGGCGCTCCATCTCGAGCACGCCCCAGGCCAGCGCCGCGGCCGCTTTTTGCGCGTCGGTGACGACGGGCACGTAGAGGTGCGGGATGTCGTTGTACAGCGAGAGCTCGACCATTTTGGGGTCGATGAGAATCATGCGGACCTGGGCGGGCGTGGCGCGCAT
>JAIRTN010000078.1 GCA_031254905.1 Coriobacteriales bacterium | reverse complement strand
CTTGTGCTTTTTGTTGGAAGTGATATAGTAGATGGCAAATACAAACGAAGTATCGGCTCACAGACGGCGTACGTGCCGTCTTTTTGCCCCGAGGAGCTGCCGATGAAAATAACAAGAAGGACCGATTACGCGATACACCTGCTTGCCGGCTTGTCCGAGCAACCTGATTGCTGCCAAGGTTTGCGCACGCTTGCCGCGGAGCATGGGGTCACGTACGCGTTTGCGCGCACCGTTCAACAAGGCCTGCTCAGAGCGGGTATTATCAAGGCTTCCCGAGGGATAAACGGCGGCATCAGGCTCGCAAAACCTCTCGCTGAGATAACGCTGCTTGAAGTGTTCGAGGCCGCGCAAGACCCGCTGGATGTCACCTTCGACACGAAGGATGTTCCTTGGTGCGAGTGCGAAGGACAGCGCTGCATATCCGAGAAACTCTGGGCTTCGACGAAGCAGTCTATGCGGGAACATCTCTCAAAGATGACGATGGAAGAATTGCTGCAGGGATAGCCCGTTCAAACCCCAGCAAGCCGTCCCAGCAAGCCTCAAACCGCCCAAATCCCATCAGCCCGAACCGCCCTAAGCTGCCCCAAACCGTCCCAAAAACCCCATCAGCCCCACCAAGCCGTCCCTCAGGCCCGCACGATGACAGGCTGCTCCCGCTCGTCGGAAAACCAGTTCTCGTCGGTCAGGCCACCCTCGGCGATGCTGCTCGCGTCCATCTGGTAGTAGCGCGCCGTCGCTTCGGCGGCAACGCTGCCATCCTCAAGCAATAGTTTTCCCTCGCCGACAAACAGGCGGTTCGCGCGCTTGGTTATCTCCGCGATGACCTTCAGCGGCTCGTTAAGGGGCACCGCCTTGCGAAAACGCACGTTAAGTTCAAGCGTCACGCCAAACATATCGGGGTCCGTAATCTGTATCGCACGTCCTATGGTCTCGTCGAGGATGGCGCTCACAATACCGCCATGCACCCGCCCGGGATAACTCTGATGCTCCTCGCTCGTCATAAACTCGGCGCACAGCCGCCCGTCCTCCAACTCAAGAAACTGCGCGTGCAAACCCAAGGAGTTCTCCGTGCCGCAAACGAGGCACATGGCCGAAATGTTCTGCGAATTGCATACCCGCGTTTCGCGCGCTTCATATCTCATCCTGTCCGCTCCATCCTTCGTACTCTCCGGTATACTATCCGATGATAAACCATCAACGGGCTTTCGCCCAGCAAACGGAGTGATTCTCATGAAAACAGGTGAGCAGGATTTAAACAACGCGGTTCAAGACGCCGCCGAAGAAACCATTACGGATGAGCGCGCGCAAGCCGCCGACCCCGGCCAAGACGCTGAGTCGCCCATCGACCCCGGCCAAGATGCCGTGGCGCTCGATGTCGTCGGAGAAGGCGAGTTAAACTCCGAGGAAATTCTCGAGCGCACGGTTCTCTACGCGCTTGAGCAGGCCGCCGAGGCGCTGAGTCAGGCGGGCAGCTTCGAGCCCTTCACCATCCTTATCGACGGGGAGGAACTATTCATCGAGGAGCAACCGGGCAACAGCGAGGAGGACAGCTACGCTTCGGCGCGCCGCGCAATCTACCAAATGGAGCGCATCTGCAACGCCTACGTCTTTTGCTACGACGGCTACGTGGACCTCGAGGACGGCGCAAGCGACGCGGTTGTCGCCGAGTTCGCGAACAAGGGCGACGAGAAGGCTCAGGTTGTCGTCATGATGTATCACCTCCACGGCGACCACTACCACTTCGACGAAACGCTCTACCAAGTAGGCGAGGCCGACACCTTGTTCAGCAACGAGACAGCGGCAAAGACAGAAGAAGAATATAGGGATACTGACGCTCCCTCCCCGGCTCCCACCTCTCCCGCTTCCCCGGAAGCATAGGTGCCGTGAAGGCCGTCCTGCGCGAAATGCTCCTCCCCGGCACGGACCGGGACATCGTCGCACGCTACGAAACCCTCGCCCAGCGCGCGAAGGACGCGGTTTTCGGCGTGCTTGAGGAGGAATACGTCGTACTCGACACCGAGACAACGGGCTTTTCCGCCGGTCGCGATGCCCTCATCGAGATTGCCGCCGCCATCATGCGCGGGCCGGACATCGTTGCGCGCTTCTCCACATTCGTCAATCCCGGCCGCGAAATCCCGCCCCACATCACCGAACTCACGGGCATTTCGGCAGACGACGTGCAAGGCGCGCCGAGCGCAAGCGAGGCGGTCGCCGAGTTAGATGCCTTCGTTGAGCAGCGCACGGTCATCGCGCACAACGCCCCCTTCGACCGCTCCTTCATCGCGCCTGAGGTACCGCTCGGCAGCAGCCTCGGCGACGAAGCGCGCTGGATAGACTCGCTCGAACTCGCGCGCATAGCCCTGCCACGGCTGCGCGAACACAAACTCCAAACCCTCAGCGACGTCTTTTGCGCCCCCTCGTCAACCCATCGGGCGATAGACGACGTCGAGGCCCTCTGCGCTATCTGGCGTGTTCTTTTAGTAGGGATAAGCGATTTGCCGCCGGGGCTTCCCGCCGTCTTCGCGAAGCTGTTTTCGCAGACTTTGTGGCCGCTCAGAGCCGTGTTTGCCCAAATTGCGGGCAGTTACGGCGAGGAGGGCAGCGAAAAATCCACGTTTTCTTTGGCGAGGGCCCGCGCCGAGCGCGAAAGCGCCCAGCAACCGCGGCACAAGATTGATGCCGAAGAACTCGATGGCGGCATCATCGAACTTAAGCCCATCGCGCTGGATGAACTCGAGCAGGCCTTCTCCTCCCATGGCCTGCTCTCTCAGATGTACGGAGAATTTGAGCCGCGGGCCGAGCAGCTTCTCATGGCAACAGAGATTGCCGATGCCCTCAACAGCATGACCCACCGGGCCGTAGAGGCGGGAACCGGCGTGGGCAAGTCGATGGCCTACCTGCTGCCGCTTGTTTTGTTTGCCCAAAGCAACCACGTGACCTGCGGCGTGGCAACCAAGACCAATGCCCTGCTCGACCAGCTTATGTACCATGAGTTACCCCGCCTCGACGCCGTATTGCCGGAGGGTGTAAGCTACGTTGCTCTCAAGGGCTATGACCACTACCCCTGCCTCAGAAAACTCGCGAACCTCGCGCGGGAGGACAGACATTTTGAGAGTACGTCCGCGCCCGCGATGGTGGCGATGCTCTTATCTTTTGTCTGTCAAAGCGCGCGTGGCGACCTTGACCCGCTGGTGCTCCACTGGCGGGAGTTGGCCCGCTTTGAGGTCTGCGCAAGCTCGGATGACTGTTTACGCAGAAGGTGCCGTTTTTATCACCATTGCCTTTTACATGGGGCGCGACAGCGGGCTCGAGGGGCGGACATCGTTTTGACGAACCACGCCCTCCTGTTTTGCGACATGGGTGCGGAGGGTGGTATTTTGCCGCCTATTCGCCAGTGGGTTGTTGATGAGGCGCATGGCATGGAGAGTGAGGCGCGCCAGCAGTTGAGCCTTGTTCTTGAGCCGCGGCTGCTTAAACAGACCCTCAGCGGCCTGTCGAGTTCGACTGGTACGCTTGCGATGATGCAGCGCAGGGCGACGCCGCTGGCGGGTGCCTCGGTGCTTCTTGGGCGGCTTGCGGAAACGCAGGAGGAGGCGCGTGCCGTCAGTGCCATTACGGAGTCGTTTGCCTCTCAGGCCAAGGAACTTTGCGCGATTGCCGAGCAGAGCGACTACAACCAAGTGGAGTTATGGATTGACGCGCGGGTGCGCGAGGGCGGTTCGTGGGGGATGCTTCTTTCTCTTGGTGCGTCGCTTTGTACCCGCCTTGAGAGGCTCTGGAAATCCTGCCGCGACATTATGAGTTTTAGCGACCAGTTTGAGGAATTGCTTGAGCTGCAGGGCGATCTTGCCGGGTTTATCGGCGAACTCGAGGGCTCGCTTGTCTCGCTGCAGTTGATACTCGACGGGGAGAACGGCGACTACGTGTACTACGCCGAACTTGACCGGCGCGCCGACAACTCCCGCGACCGCCTTATTGCCGCTCGTATCGACATTGGCGAGGTGCTGCTGGAGCGCTTTTTCCCCGAGATGATGAGTGTGGTGTTTACTTCGGCGACTTTGGCGGCGGGGGAGGATTTTGGTTACTTTGCGCGCGCGAGCGGGCTTGACCGCGTGGAGAGGGAGCGTTGGCGCGCGGTGCAGTTTGCGTCGAGTTACGATTTTGAGCGCAATATGGCGGTTTTTCTTCCGACGGATATTCCCGAGCCCAGCGCCATTGGCTATCGCGATGCCCTTGAGCGTCTCATATTTGAGGTGCATGTGGCGCTTGGCGGTAGTACGCTGACGCTGTTTACGAATCGCCGCGATATGGAGAACATGCACGAGCGCCTTAAAGAACTTTTGGCCGAACGGGGCATCACGCTGCGTTGCCAGACCAGAGGTTTTTCCGCCAAGCGCCTGCGCGATGAGTTTTTGGAGAACGAGGCCTTAAGTCTGTTTGCGCTGCGCTCTTTTTGGGAGGGTTTCGACGCGCCGGGTGATACCCTGCGTTGCGTGATAATTCCCAAGTTGCCTTTTGGCAAGCCGAACGACCCGCTTATGCTGGAGCGTTCGCTTCGAGAGAAGAACGTTTGGAAGAATTTTGCCTTGCCGGAGGCCATCATCGACCTCAAACAGGCCGCGGGGAGGCTCATCCGCTCCTCAACGGACAGTGGCTCGCTCATACTGGCGGATTCGCGCCTGCTTTCCAAGTGGTACGGGCGCGCCTTCCTCGACGCCCTGCCCTCGCAGCAGCGTCACGTCCTCGATACGCAGGCGGTGGCCGAGATGCTGCGCCTGTCATCTTCCCCTTCGACGAAAGGACAGCCGTGAACATCCTCGTATTAGGTAGTGGCGGCAGGGAGCACGCCATCGTCGCCTCGCTTGCGGATGCGCAGGCGAGCGAGAAGATTTTTGTTGCCCCGGGCAATGGGGGGACTGCTTTGGGTGGCGGCTCGGGTGGCTCGGGTGGCTCTGGTGGCTCTGGTGGTTCTGGTGGCTCTGGTGGGGGAGGCGCTGGCTCGGGTAGTGAGGGCGCTGCCGTGGGCGCTGCCGTGGGAGGCGAGGGCGCTTTGGGCGCCGTTGCGGACACGTGCAACGTCGCCCTTGACATCATGGATGCCCATGCGGTGGTTGCCTTCGCTCGGGATAACGACGTTGAACTGGTAATCATCGGGCCCGAGGCCCCGCTGGTTGCCGGTGTAGGCGATGCGGTGCGCGACGCGGGCATCCTGTGCTTTGGCCCGGGCGCGCGCGGTGCGCTCATGGAGGGGAGCAAGCGTTTCAGCAAAGAATTTATGGCGCGCCACGACATTCCGACGGCGGCCTTTGGCTCCTTTGATGAACCCGAAGGCGCGCTCGCGTGGCTGCGAGCCCAAGGGGCGCCCATCGTCGTGAAGGCCGACGGGCTTGCGGCGGGTAAGGGTGTGACGGTTGCCTCGACCATCGAGGAGGCCGAGCAGGCGGTGCGGGAGTGCTTCGAGGGACGTTTCGGCGAGGCAGGGGCAACCGTGGTTATCGAGGAGTGCATGACCGGGCCCGAATGTTCGCTCTTGGTGTTTACGGATGGGGTGCGTGTGTTGCCCATGGCCCCCGCCCAAGACCACAAACGCGCCTACGAGGGCGATGTGGGCCCAAACACCGGCGGCATGGGCGTCTATTCGCCGGTACCCATCGTGACGGACGCGGAATACGCGCGCATGCTGGAGATAATGGAACAGGCAGTTGCCGGGCTTGCCGCGGAAGGCATCGACTATCGCGGGGTACTCTATGGCGGCTTCATGCTCACGCCCACCGGTCCGCGCGTACTGGAATTCAACGCGCGCTTCGGCGACCCGGAAACTCAAGTGGTGCTGCCTCGTCTTAAGACTGAGTTGCTGGAGGTCATGCTTGCGGTCGCGCGTGGCGACGTGAGTGGCATCAGTCTTCAGTGGGATGAGGCTTGGGCGGTGAGCGTTGTGCTCGCCAGCAAGGGTTATCCGGGCAGCTACGACAAGGGCATGCCGATTACCGGCATAGAGGCCGCTGAGGCGTGTCCGGGTGTGACGGTCTACCACGCGGGGACGAAGCGAACCTCCGACGGCACGCTCGTGACGAACGGGGGCCG
>JAIRTN010000148.1 GCA_031254905.1 Coriobacteriales bacterium | reverse complement strand
GTGGAAAGCTGAATATGAAGCGTCGAGACCCCGCTGCCAGAAGTGTGGCGGAACGCTGTCACGTGGTGAATCTATTCACCGTTTAGAAAGCCAAGTAAGGGGATGGACAAGGTGCAATGTTTGCGGTGATTTGATTATCCTGTTTTCTCGTCCTATTGGTGATGGGGATATTGTTTCGTAATCTTCCCGATGCCATCCGCGAGACTGGATTGCCGGAACAAGTCCGGCAATGACGGGATAAGGGATAAAGGAATGATTCGGCTCGCAGCCGCAAGACTGGATTTCTCTCTACGCCTTCGGCTTCGGTCGAAAGAAGGCCTGTCAAGGCACGCTTCGCTCTTTGGCCTTGACTGGCCTTGTTAGCGCGATAAAAAGAGCATGTCGCGCTAATGACAACCTGAGAGATACTCGCAGGTCAAACCGCCATTTCGAGCAACGCGAGAAATCCAGTCTCACGGATGGCATCGGGTCATTTCTTATGCGGAGGTTGCGGCGCAAGAGGGTGTGACGAGCCATGGCCATGTGGGAACGCCGGGTTACGGGGCATTACCCTAGCGGGTGTGAGAGGAAAGGCGCCGAGGCGTATAGCCCGGCGCGAGTATAACCGCGGGCAGACGCATAGCGGATGCCTCATGTACACGATGACAGGGTGTAGGCGCTCGCGGGGTTATAGGCGCTTGGGGTGAGAGATGGAGTCGGGGGGTGGGGTGGAGAGGACGGTGGTTGTGATGCCTGTGCCTGTGCGGGGGAGAATGGTTGTGATAACGAAGTCGGCACCGAAGGCCGCGACGAGTAGGACGCACACTCGCTCGCGCCATGTGCGCGGAACTGTCTGAAGCAGGGCGTCGGTTATGGGTGCGATGAAGTAGAGCCCTGCCATGCCGAGGATGCCGAAGGCCAAAAGTCCCTCTAGGCAGATTCGTCCTTGAATGTTGAAGAAGTAGCCGCTGTAATCCCAGTATTTAATGTGGCGCAGGTTCCAGACGATGGTCGCGCCGGCGTACTCGATGACGCCGCAAAGCGCGATAATCGCAAAAAAGCAGAGCAGCGGTTGTTTATTGAAGCGGTTGAGGAACACGAGAATCGCCACGCCTCCCAGCCCATATATCGGTATCCACGGCCCGTACATCGAGCCACGGTTGATGAAGGTGCCGCTCTGGAGAAAGGCAATGGCACATTCCCATGCCCAGCCGATGAAGGAGAACAAAAAGAACATGAGCAGCAGATTGATGAGTGAATAACGCTCGCGCAACTCGATGGTCATCTGGCTGTGTATGCGCTGTTCAAGGGGGTGTCGGAGGATAAAGGGATACGTTTGAGGCGCTTCGGCTGCGACCTTATCCCCCTTAATCCCTTCTTTTTCTGCTTTCGCGTCAGTAGCCTCCGTCTGTATGGCAAACAGCGCCTCGTCTTGGAGGTATTCCGTGCCCGCCAGCTTCTTTTGCAGCGCCTGAGCGCGCAGCGTTGCGTATAGTTCCGCCTGCGTGGCCGTGCGGAAGGGGTTGAGCCAGACGTAGCCGACGATGCCGAGGGTGAGAAGCGAGAGGAGGCCCCAGCCGATGAAACTCAGGTCGAGTAGAAAGGTGTGGAAACGGTGTCCGCGCATCATGCTTTCCGACAGTTTGAAGATGGTGCGCGACGCGATGCCGGGGTTTTCCGCTTGGATGAGGGGCACGAGGTAGTAGGAGTAGTATTTGAGGGGCAGCCCCACGATGGTCAGCGCCCACAGCGAGAGGCGGAGGTAGCGGGAGAACACGACGCGTACCGCAGGAAACACCCTGCGTAGCTGGTAGACGAAGAAGATGCGCGAGAGCGATGTGCGAGGGTAGAGGCGGTTTTCGAGAAAGAGGCGGTAGGAGCCGATGACGAGGATTTCGCTGATGAAAAGAAAGAGCATGACGGTCGTTATGATGCCCATGCCGTTTATGAGGCCACGGCTGAGTTGGTTGCCGAACACGCTTGAGTTGATGAAGTTGAGGAAGGCGCCGCCCGGGCTGTCGGCGCTTCTGACGCCCGTGTAAATCGTCGAGATGACGCCGGCAGAGGAATCGGAGCCCAGCGAGGTTGCCGCTTTGATGCCGTTGAGGAAGCTGAGCACGTTGTCGGCGGCCGAGGCAAGCGGTGTGTCCGGCGCGATTTCGCCGACGGATTCCAGCAGGCGCATGGAGGCGTTGGCGTTGTCGCTGAGGGCGGAGGGATTGGCGGTGATGAAGCCGAGCACGAGGCAGGCGAGGAAACAAACGGCAAAATTGCGTCGCAGGGGTTGTCGCGCCCGGCGCTTGATGGCTGTGATTTTCCACTTTTGTCCGGTGCGTTTTGGCAAAGCGTAACCGTCCAAACCCTGTTTTTGCGCGCGTGGCGCATCGGTGGCCGCACGCTCGTCACTATAGAAAGATAGTAGAGGGTTTTGCGCTAGAATGGAAGGGGAAGTGGGGTATGAATGCGGGAGCGGAATGTTAGAGCGGAATCTGCTGCGGCCTGTTGGAGCAGAATCTGGGGTACGAATGCGGGAGCGGAATCTGCTGCGGCCTGTTGGAACAGAATGCGGGAGCGGAATTGGGATTGGAAACTGGAGCAGTATCTGGAGCAGTATCTGGAGCGGAAGCGAGGAATCATGGGTGAGGAATTCGGGGGAGAGCGTATCCCCAAATTAGGCTTTGGCCTTATGAGGCTTCCTAAAATTGACAATGTGCGCGAAAACCCCCTCGATGTTGAACGGCTCAAGGGGATGGTCGATTGTTTTTTGGCGGCGGGCTATCGCTATTTCGACACCGCCTACGTCTACAACGACGGCGCCTCGGAGGAGGCCGCGCGCGAGGCCCTTGTGAAGCGGCATCCGCGCGAGGACTTCTTCCTTGCGGACAAACTGCCGTACTGGAAGGCGGAGAAACACGAGGATTTGGAGGAGTTATTCTCCACGTCGCTTGAGCGCGCGGGCGTTGAATACTTCGACTTCTACCTCGCCCACAGTCTCAGCGCTTCGGGCTATGAACGCTGCGTGGAGTTGGGCGTTTGGGACTTCTTAAAGGCGCTCAAGAAAAGCGGCAGGGCGCGGCATATCGGCTTTTCCTTCCACGACACCGCCGATGTGCTCGACCGCATTCTTACCGAGCAACCCGAAGTTGAGTTTGTCCAGCTTCAGATTAACTATGTTGACTGGGATTCGCCAAAGGTTCAGTCGGCCGCCAATTATGAGGTGGCACGTAAGCACAACAAACCCGTCATCATCATGGAACCGGTGAAGGGCGGAGGCCTTGCGGATATGGGCGAGGACATCGTGCGTCCTTTGCTCGAGCAGAGGCCCGATGCCTCGATTGCCTCGTGGGCCTTTAGGTACCTCGCCTCCTTGGAGGGCGTTCTTGCCATCCTCAGCGGCATGGGCACCGAGGAGCAGCTTGAGGACAACATCAAGACCTTTGACGCGTTTGCGCCGCTTGATGAGGTTGAGCGTGAGAAACTCGAGGAGGTACGGGCGACGCTCGCCGCGCGGGGCACCACAGGTTGCACTGCCTGCGGCTACTGCCGTGCCGGCTGTCCCGCAAGAATCAACATCCCCGAGTTTTTGAGGATACTCGACGACTACAGGGTCTATTCATCGAAGGTTCTCTGTCAGCACCAGTTTAACGTGGCGGCGGGAGGAGCCTCGGCACCGAGGGACTGTGTTGTCTGCGCCAGTTGCGAGAGCATCTGCCCCCAGAATCTGCCCATCATAAAACTCCTCGAAGAAGTAGATAGCCTGTTCGGCTGAGGGCATGGGAGTGGCGCAGCACCGGAGCGCTTCAGCGGGCGGCGTATTCGCCACACCCTCTTGCGCCACCATGTTCGCATAAGGGATGACCAGATGCCATCCGCACGACTAGATTTCTCACATTCGTTCGAAATGACAGCCGGGGCAATGACGGAAGCAGGGTTTTGGTGTTTCCTTTATAATGGAGGGCACCATACGCACTGAGAAAGGAAGATACGTGGCGATTTCTACCGCAGACTTCAAGAACGGCAAGGCCATTCTGATTGAAGGTAAGCCCTATATCATCATCGAGTTTCAACATGTCAAGCCCGGCAAGGGCGGTGCCTTTGTTCGCACGAAGGTTCGCGACATCCGTACCGGCCGTGTTAACGACATAACCTTTCGCTCCGGCGAGAAGTTCGATGAGATACGCATGGAGACACGCGACATGCAGTTCCTCTATGCCGACGGCGACGACTTCCATTTTATGGACAACGAAACCTACGAGCAGATTGCGCTTACGTCGGCTGTGGTGGGAGATGCCGCGCGCTGGCTTAAGGAGAACGACGTGGCGAGCCTCCAGTACGCTGGCGAGGAGTTGATTGGTGTTGAGGCTCCGATGTTCGTTGAGTTGGAAGTCACCGAAACCGAGCCGGGCTTTAAGGGGGACACCGTTCAAGGTGGGACGAAGCCCGCAACCCTTGAGACAGGGGCGGTGGTACAGGTTCCGATGTTCGTCAATAACGGCGACGTACTGAGGATAGACACCCGCGACGCACGCTATATCACGCGGGTCTAGTACTGCGCGGGTACGCAGTATCTCGTACTGCGTACCATACGAGGGGGAGCGCAGCACCTCAAACGGCACGTACAAGGAGAAGTGGCCCTAGCCATCCTAGCGCCACACACAGGAAAGGGGGCCGGAAACAAGCACGGATGTGTCGGTAAATCGTATTCGTACCGTTTACCGCGCCGTTGATGAATCGCTAACGGCTGAGACCATCCGAAGATGCTGGATTCCGGTATAATCGTCGACAGGTTCCCACAACTGTCACGGGCTCTGCTCAGTTGGAGCCCGTTTGTATTCTTGAAAACCGGAAATAAGGAGGTGCGATGAGAACCCTTCACATCATGGACACGACTATTCGTGACGCGCATCAATCGCTTTGGGCAACACGGATGCAGATTGGCGACATGCTTCCCATCCTGCCGGCGATGGATAAGGTAGGATACTGGGCCATCGAATCGTGGGGCGGGGCAACCTTTGACACCTGCCTGAGATTTCTGGACGAAAACCCTTGGGAGCGCCTGCGCGCAATCAAGAAACATTGTCCCAAAACACCGCTTGCCATGCTCGTGCGCGGTCAAAACCTCGTTGGCTACCATCATTATTCCCAAGAGATAGTCAGCCGCTTCATCAAGGCGGCCCACCGCAACGGCATCGACGTCTTCCGCGTCTTTGACGCGCTCAACGACATTCGCAACATCAAAGACAGCGCCGCGGCCGTCATGGAGACAGACGCGCACTTCGAGGGCGCCAT